>SCTT01000193.1 GCA_004322435.1 bacterium | reverse complement strand
CACGGGTTGGCCAGCGCGGCCGCGTCGAAGCGGACCTCGGGGATGTCGGTGGGCGTCTCGCGCTTCGAGAAGGTGTCCTCGAAGAACTTGCGCTCGGCGGGACCCGAATCGGGCCCGTGGTAGCGCGAGGTCAGCTCGGCGGCCAGGGCCTTCTTGGCCTCCATCGGGTGCAGGGCCTTCACGGCCTCGAGGTCGGCGGTGGTCAGGAGCTCGTAGTAGGCCAGCATCGCCTCGTCGGTGATGCGCATGACCTTCCCGAACATGTCGCGGGCGGGGTCGTTTAAACCCACCGAGTTGCCGTACGACTTCGACATCTTCTTCTCGCCGTCGAGGCCCACCAAGAGCGGCATCGTCATGGCGACCTGGGGCTCCTGCCCGTCGTCGACCTGCATCTTGCGGCCCATCAGCAGGTTGAAGAGCTGGTCGTTGCCGCCGAGCTCGACGTCGGCTTTGACGGCCACCGAGTCGTAGCCCTGCATCAGCGGGTACATGACCTCCAGCATCGAGATGGGGGAGCCCGAAGCCATGCGCTTCGAGAAGTCTTCGCGCGCCAGGACCTGCTGGACGGTGTGGCGCGTCAACAGGGAGAGCAGGCTGTCCCGCATCAACGGCTCGAGCCACTCGGAGTTGTACCGCAGCTCGACCCGGTCCTCGCGGAGCACCTTGAACGCCTGGGCCTTATAGGTCGCCGCGTTGGCCTCGATGTCGGCCTTGGTCAGCGTCGGGCGGGTCGAGTCTCGGCCCGAGGGGTCGCCGATGCGGGCCGTGAAGTCGCCGATGATGAGGACGGCGGTGTGGCCGAGGTCCTGGAAGTGGCGCAGCTTCTGGAGCACCACGGTGTGGCCGAAGTGGAGGTCGGGCGAGGTCGGGTCCACGCCGAGCTTCACGCGCAGGGGCTTGCCGCGCGCGAGCTTCTTCTCGAGCTCGCCGGCGCTCACCAGCTCTACACAACCGCGGGTCAAGACGGGGTCGATGGCCATGGGGACGATTCTATCGGTTTTGCAGCCGCCGGGACCACGCCTCGGCCTCGCGGCGGTCCTCGGGGGACCCGGAGGTCATGGCCCACGCGCGCACGGCCTCGGCGGCGGCGGCGCGCTTGCCCTGCTTCTCGTAGAGGACGCCCAGGTTGTAGTAGGAGAGAGGGAAGCGCGGCTGGGAGCGCGCGACCTCGAGGAAGGCGCGCTCGGCCTCGTCCAAGCGCCCGGCGCGCAGGTGCACGAGCCCCAGGTCGTTGGCCGCCTCGATGGGCCCGCCCTGCGCGACGACCGTGCGGTACTCGGCCTCGGCCTCCGGCAGGCGGTTCGCCGTCAGGTAGGCGCGCGCGAGGTTGTAGCGCACCCCGGGGTCGTCGCGCTCGCGCAGCGCGGCGCGGTAGCGGCCTTCCGCCGCGGCGGCGTCCCCGCGCGCGAGCGCCGCGTTGGCCCAGTTGTTCCAGGCCTGCGGCAGGGCCGGGTCGAAGGCCAAAGCCCGGGCGTAGAGCCGCTCGGCTTCAGCCGGGCGCCCCGCGCGCTCCGCCTCGATGGCGGCGTTGTTCAAGGCGCTCGACCAGTAGGCCGCCGCGTGGAGGCTGAAGAACCCGGCGTCGGAGCGCGGGCGGCGGACGTTGAGGACCCGGAACGCGGCCGAGCCGCGCTCGAGGGCGGCCGCGCGCCTCGCCGCGTCGGGCGGAGCCGCCAAGAGCCGGTAGGCCAGGCCCTCGGGCAGGAGCGGCGCGCCCGGCGGAGCCTTCTGCGGCAGGTCCACGTAGAGCGGCCGGCCGGCGGCCAGGTTGTGGGAGACGAGCGCGTCCTGCAGTTCGCGGCCGGAGACGATGTCGCGGGCCGGCAGGAGCTCGGGACGGCGGCGGCGCAGGAGCTCGTAGCCCCACCGCGTGCGGAAGTACAAGAGCGGGGTCACGTCGGCCCGGCGGGCGTGCGCCGCCGAAAGGTAGGAGAGCGTGAACGCGGTCGGGTCGTCCGGGTCGAGGATGAGCGCCCCCTTCGGGAGGCCCGCCGCCAGCGCCGTCCCGTAGTCCCAGGCGGCGTAGTCGCCGCGATGCCCGGCCAGCGCCGCCGCGTCGGCGCGGCGCTGCCAGAGGCCCGCGAGCGCCAGGGCCGCCAGGACCGCCGCGCCCGCGCGGGAAGGCCAGCGCCGGGCGAGCTCGACCGCGCCGAGGCCCGACAGCGCCGCCGCGCAGACGAGGGGGAGGACCAAGTGCGGTTCCAAAATGGCCATCGTCTCCGGCCGGCCCGGCTCGAGGTTCGCCCACACGACGAAGAGGGGGCCCCCCAAGAGGAATCCGGGCAGGAGGACGCGGCGCAGGCTCGTCTTGCGCGCGGCCCAGGCGCCCCACAGCGCCAGCCCGGCGCCGGCGGCGCCCAACTCCCGCCAGAAGACCTCCGCCGACAGACGGGCGCCCGAGGCCCACAGGGCCGGGCTCGTCAGGCCCATCGGGCGCTCCGGGTGGAGCCGGACGCCGCCGTAATCGCCGCGCGTCAGCACGCGCCAGAGCCGCGCGGGCGTCGTCGGGTCGCCCCAGTCGAGCCAGGGCTGCGAGGCGGCGCGCACGGGGAGATAGAGGAAGACCGCGGCGCCCAAGAGGAAGAGGCCGGCGGCCCAGAGCCATTGGCGGCGGGTGAGGCGGCCGGACGCGGCCCAAGCCAGCCCCGGCGCCAGCGCGAGCACGGTCTGGTGGTTGCCGCAGGCCAGTCCCATGAGGAGCGCCCCGGCCAGCACCGGCCGCGGCCCCTCGCAGGCCGCCAGCGCGAGGAGGGCGGCGCCGAAGAGGCCGTTGAGCGCGTACATCTCGCTTAAGGTCCCGAGGTGCCAGAACGCCGGCGCGGCGGCGAGCGCCGTCACGGCCCAAAACGCGGCGGCGGAGCGCGTCGCGCGCGCGGCGGCCCACCCCGTCAGGCCCGCGGCCAGGCCGGCGGCGACGGCGCTCAGGACGTTGAGCCGGAAGGCCGCGCTGCCGAAGGGGAGGAGCGCCGTCCAGGCCCGCCCGAGCAGGACGTAGAGGGGATAGCCCGGCGGATGCGCGACGCCGAGCGTCCACGCGCCCGCCGCCAGGTCGCCCGCGTCGCGGTAGGAGGCCAGGCCGGGATAGGCCGAGCCCACGTAGAGCGCGGCGACGGCCGCGGCCGAGAGGAGGAACCAGAGCGCCATCAGAACATGTCGTACGGGTCCACGTTGACCTTGACGCGCACGCCCGAGGGAAGCGGCACCGCCTTCGCCGCGGCCACCGCCTCCGCGAGCTTGGCCGGGTCCGCGGCCTTGACCAGCACGTGCCACCGCCACCAGTCCTCGAACTTGGAGTGCACGCCCGGCGCGGGCCCGAGCACCGCGTCGGGGTCCGACGAGCCCGCGCGCAGGGCCTCGGCCACCGCCTCGCCGGCGGCCCGCGTGGCCTTCTCGGTCTTGCCCAAAAACAAGAGGCGCGCCAAGGACGCCGCCGGCGGGTAGCGCAGGTCGCGCCGGAGCCCCAGCTCCTCGCGGGCGTAGCCGGCGTAGTCCCCGCGGGCGACCGACTGGATGGCGTAATGCGCGGGCTGGGCGGTCTGGAGGATCACGAGCCCCGCCTTGTCGGCGCGGCCCGCGCGGCCGGCGGCCTGCACGAGCATCTGCACCGTGCGCTCGGCGGCGCGGAAGTCCGGCATCGACAGCATCGTGTCCGCGTCTACGACGCCCACGAGCGTCACGCGCGGAAAATGGTAGCCCTTGGCGACCAGCTTCGTGCCCACCAGGATGTCTGCCTTGCCGTCTCGGAAGGCGCCCCACACGCCGGCCTCGGTCGCCTTCTCGCCGGCCGTGCTGTCGCCGTCCATCCGGAGGACGCGCGCGCCGGGGAGCTTCGAGCGCAGCTCTTCGACGACCTTCTGCGTGCCGACGCCGGAGAACTTGAGCGGGCCCTTGCCGCAGCGTCCGCAGACGGCGGGCACCGGCTCGTCTTTTCCGCAGTGGTGGCACAGGAGGCTGTAGCCGGCCGGCCCGGCGAAGAGGTCCTGGAGGTCGGCGGCGGCGCCCTTGTGGTGGACGAAGGCCACGGCGCAGGTGGGGCAGCGCGCGACCCAAGAGCAGCCCTGGCACATGACGAAGTTCGAGTAGCCGCGCCGGTTGACGAGCAAGATGACCTGCTCGCGCAGCTGCAGGCGCTCCTTGACCGCGGCGAGCAGCTCCGGCGAGAGGCAGTCGCGCTCCAGCCCGCGCCGGGCGAGGACCCGGACGACGGGCGGGGGGGTGCCCTTCGCGACGCGCTCGTCCATCCGCAAGAGCTCCACCGGCCCGCCGGGGACCGCCAGCGAATAGGACTCGAGGGAGGGCGTCGCGCTGCCGAGCACGACGAGCGCCCCGGCCGTCTTCGCCCGCTCCATCACGACGTCGCGCGCGTGGTAGTAGGGCGCGTTGTCGTCTTCCTTGTAGGACTCGTCCTGCTCCTCGTCGACGACCACGAGGCGCAGGTCCTTGAAGGGCAAGAGCGCCGCCGAGCGCGCGCCGACGACGACGCGCACGCTCCCGGCGCGCAGGCCGAGCCACGCCTCGCGCTTGGCCTTGGCCCCGACGCCGCTGTGCCAAAGCGCCACGGGCAGGCCCATCCCGGCGGAGAACTCGGCGAAGAAGGGCTTGGTGAGCGCGATCTCCGGGACGAGGAAGAGGGCCTGGCCGCCGCCGCGGGCGGCGCGGCGCAGGAGGCGCAGGTAGACCTCGGTCTTGCCCGAGGCCGGCACGCCGTGGATGAGCGCCGCCGCGTAGCGGCGCGCCTCGAGCAGGGCGTCGAGGCGCTTGAAGGAGGCCGACTGGCCCGCGGTCAGCTCGAAGCCCGCCGGCGGCGCCTCGGGCGGCTCGGGCAGCGGCCCCGCCTTCGGGAGGAAGACCGGCCGCATCGCCGAGCGCAGGCTGGGGGGCACGAGCGAGCGCACGCACTCCCCGATGGGCGCGCAGTAGCGCACGGCGAGCCACCGGGCCAGGGCCATCTGCTCGGCCGTCAGGAGCGGCTCGGGGTCCATCGCCTTCGCCAGGGGCTTGAGCTCGCGGGTGGGCTCGCCGTCGCGCACGGAGAGGACGAAGCCGACGAGGGTGCGGGGGCCGAACGGGCCGCGGACGCGGGAGCCCGGCGCGACGGACGCCGCCAAAGCCGGAGGGACCTCGTAGTCGAAGGCCTTCTCGAGCGGCACGGGCATCGCGACCTCGGCGATCCGCATGCCGACAGTCTACTTTTTCGCGGTCATCACCAACGCCGGAGGGAGGTTGCGCACCTCGAGCGAGATGTCCACGTCGCGGAAGGTCTTGTTGAGGACCGGGATGAGGTGCGTCGTGAACTGGAAGGCCACGAACCGGCCCGTGGGCGAGAGGACGCGGTGGATGGTCTCGGCCAGCTCCAGGCGCTTGGGCGGGTCGAAGAAGCTGAACGGGATGCCCGACACGAGGCAGTCCGGCGCCTTGAGGCCGGCCGCCTTGAGATGGGCCTCGATCTCGAAGGCGTCGCCGTGGACGACCTTGAGCCGCGGGTCGCGGATGCGCTTGACCGCCTTCACGAAGTTCTCGTTGAGCTCGACGGCCATCAGCGTCCCGTCCTCGGGCATCGCGTGGAGGATGCGGCGCGTCATCACGCCCTCGGCGGGGCCGAACTCGACGATGACGGGGCACGAGCCGGGGTCCATCCGCTCGACCATCTTGTCGACCAGGAACTTGCTCGACGGGGCCACCGAGGCGACCGCCTTGTCGCGCAGGAAGGCCGACAGGTAGGAGAACGGGCTGTCGGGGTCGTACTCGAGGAGCTTGTCGGGCGTCAGGTCGTCGAGCTCGATGTCTTTTTTCAGGAGCTTCTCGAACTCCTTCATCTTGGGCTGGACCTTGTCGTCGAAGAACTCCGACAGCTTGTCGAGCATGTCCTTCTCTTTGGGCTTAGGTCTCGGGTGGCTGCTCATCCGGCCTCCAAGGTCCGCATCAAGGTCTTCATGTCTTCCCACACCGGCCGCTTGTACGTCTCGTCGCGCAGCAGGGCCGCGGGATGGTACGTGACCAACAGCGGCGTCCCCGCGAAGTCGTGCCAGCGGCCGCGCAGGCGGCCGACCCCGTCCTCGGTGGCGAGCAGGCATTTGGCCGCCGTGCTGCCCAGCGCGACGAGGACCTTCGGCCGGATGAGGCGGATCTGGGCCTCCAGGTATCCCCGGCAGGCGGCCATCTCGTCGGGCGTCGGAGGGCGGTCGTTGCCGCGCTTGTCCGGCTGGGACGCGTCGACCATCGGGTGGCACTTGACCACGTTGGCGATGTAGACCGCCTGGCGCGAGAGGCCCACCGAGGCGAGGATCTTGTCGAGGAGCTGCCCGGCCTTGCCGACGAAAGGCTCGCCCTGACGGTCCTCTTCGTAGCCGGGGCCTTCGCCGACGAACATCACTTGGGCCGTCGGCGAACCGACGCCGAAGGCGGGCTTGAGGCGCGTCGCGCCCAGAGGGCACTTCCGGCAGGCCTCCACCTCGGCGGCCAGGCGCGCGAGTTCTTCAGGAACCCTCACCCCGCCCTCTCCCGCAGGCGGGAGAGGGGGAGAGGAGGAGGGTTCGTCCCCTCTCCCGCTCGCGGGAGAGGGCAGGGTGAGGGCGCTCCAGTCCCGGTCGTCGAGGAGCTCGGCCCGCGCGCGCAGCTCCGCGGCGAGGGCGGCGAGCTCAGCGTGCATCGAGCATCTCCGCGACGCGCGCCAGCACGGCGCCCGCCGCCCGGACCTTCGTCATCGGCGCCAGGACCAAGGCGCCCTCGGCGTCCACGAGCGCGACGCGGGTGCGGTCCGAGCCGAGGACCCTCGCCTCGTTGGCGACCACGAGGTCGAGGCCCTTGCGCGCCAGCTTCCCCGCGGCGTGCTTGAGCCAGTCGTGGGTCTCCAGCGCGAAGCCCACGACGAGGGGGAGGGCGCCGCGGCGGCGCCGCGCGACCTCGGCGACGATGTCGGGGTTCGGGACGAGGCGCAGGGTCAGTCCCCGGGACGAACGCTTGAGCTTCTTCGTCGAGACCGAGGCGAAGCGCCAGTCGCCGACCGCGGCGGCCGCGATGACGACGTCGGCCCGGCGCGCCTCGGCGAGGGTGCGCCGGCGCATCTCGAGGGCGGTCACGACGGGAACGGCGCGCGCGCGGGCCGGGACGGGCGCGCCGGGGCCGGCTACGACGACGACCTTCGCGCCCCGGCGCAGCGCCGCGGAGGCCAGGGCGGCGCCCATGCGGCCGGAGGAGGCGTTGGTCAGGTAGCGGACGGGGTCGAGCGGCTCCCGGGTCGGGCCCGAAGTGATGACGACCGTCCTGCCGCGGAGCCCGTTCACGCCAGGGTCCGGCGGACGATCTCCTCGGGGTCCATCAGACGTCCCATCCCCGTGCGGCCGCTGGCCAGAGGCCCGGAGACGGGGCCGAGCAGCGTGTAGCCGAAGGCCCCGAGGCGCTCGGCGTTGGCGCGGGTCGCCGGGTGCTCCCACATCTCGGTGTCCATCGCGGGGGCGACGAAGACCGGGGCCTTCGTCGAGAGCACGGTCGCCTCGACCGGGCCGCAGGCGCGGCCGACGGCGAGGCGGGCGATGAGGTCGGCGGTGGCCGGCGCGACGAGCACGCGCTCCCCCCAGGACGCCAGCGACAGGTGCGCCATGTCCCAGTGCGCCGGGTCCATCAGGTCCAGCGTCACCGGGGCGCGGGAGAGCGCCGCCAGCGTCATCGGCCCGACGAACTTCGCGGCGTTCGCCGTCATGGCGACGCGCACCTCGCAGCCCGCCTTCACCAGCAGGCGGACGACGCTGCAGGCCTTGTAGGCCGCGATGGAGCCGGAGACGCCGAGGACGACCCGGCGCGCCTTGAGCGCGCGAGCCATGGCCTAGAGCGACAGCTTGCGGCGGGGCTTCTCTTCCTCGCTCGCGACGTGGGTCGGCGGCGCGGCGGCCTTGAGCTTCTCGACCTCCTTCTCGGAGACCTCGCCGGAGAGGACCTGGGTCAGGGCCAGCTCGAGGACCTCGTTCTGGGTCAGGTGCCGGTGCTCTTCCTTCGCGCGCAGGGACTTGGCCCAGAAGGACACGAGCTCCACCACGCGGTATTTGCCTTCCTTCTTGTCGAGCACCATCTGGTCGAGCGACATCGGCTTCACGCCGTCGACGGCTTCTTCGGCTTTCTTCTTTCCCATTTCGTTCTCCTTACTTCACGAGCCCGGCGCCGTCGGCGCCGTGCGAGGCGCGCAGGCGCTCGGCCGCGATGATGGCGGCGACCTGGTCCACGGCCTTGTCGAGGCGGTCGTTGACGACCCAATAGTCGTAGCGCGGGGCCTTCTTGAGCTCCCCGCGCGCGTTGGCCAGCCGGGTCTTGATGCTGCCCAACGAGTCGCGCCGCAGGCGCAGGCGCTTCTCGAGGGTCTTCCAAGAGGGGGGGAGGATGAAGACGGTCACCGCGTCGACGCCGGTCGTCTTGCGGCGCTTGCGGATGGCCTCGGCGCCCTGCACGTCGATGTCGAGCAGGATGACGCGGCCCGCGCCCGATTCCGAGACGATGAAGCGCCGGGGCGTGCCGTAGAGGTTTCCGTGGACGAGCGCGGTCTCGAGGAACTCGCCGCGGCGCTCGCGGCGCTTGAACTCGCGGCGCGTCAGGAAGTGGTAGTGCTTGCCGTCGGCCTCGCCGGGGCGGGGGGGGCGGGTCGTGCAGGACACCGAGTAGCGCAGGCTGCGGTCGCGGGCGCGCAGGGCGCGGCAAACCGAGGACTTTCCGGCGCCCGAAGGAGCCGAGATGATGACCAGGAACCCTTTGCGCATGTGGAACGGCCACTATAGCAAATACGCTAATATGGAAGGGTGACAGGGAGGACGAGAGCGGAGGTCGTCTGCGTGGGCTCGGAGCTGCTCTCCGGCCGCGTCGACACGCACACCTCCTTCCTGGCCCGCCGGCTGGCCGAAGCCTCGGTCACCCTCGCGCGCTCGACGTCGGTCCCCGACGAGCTCCCCGCCGTCCGGGAAGCCGTGGCCGCCGCCGCCGCGCGCGCGGATTTGGTCCTCGTCTGCGGGGGCTTGGGCCCCACCTTCGACGACATCACCCGCGACGCGACCGCCTCGGCCTTCGGGCGCTCCCTGACCTTCCAGCCCGCCCTCTATGCGCGCATCGTCCGGCGCTACCGCCGATACCGGATGCGGGTGCCCTCGAACAACCGCCGCCAAGCCTTCCTCATCGGCGGCGCCCGCGCGCTCGACAACCCCAACGGCTCCGCCCCCGGACAGCGCCTGGAGGCGCCCGGCGGCCGCCCGGTCTATCTGCTGCCCGGCCCGCCCTCCGAGCTCAAGCCCATGTTCGAGGCCTGCGTCCTGCCGGAGCTCATGCGGCGGTTCGGCGGCGGAGCAACCGCCGCCCGCCGCGTGTTCCGGTTCTACGGCGTCGCCGAGGCCGCCTGCGACCAGAGGCTCGCCCCCGTCCTCAAGGCCTTCCCCGACGTCGAGTTCACCATCCTCGCCGATTTAGGATTGGTCGAGCTCCATGCCGCCGCGCGCGCGCCCCGGGCGTCCTCGGCTCAGGCGCGCCTGAAGAAGGTCGAGGCCCGCGTCGCGCGGGCGATGGGGAGCGCCTATTACTCGCGGGAGGGGGACTCGCTGCCCGGAGCCGTCTTGAACCTCCTCGCGCGCCGCGGCTGGACGCTCGCCACGGCCGAATCCTGCACCGGCGGGCTCATCGCGGCCCAGCTCACCGAGGTCCCCGGCAGCTCCGCGGCCTTCCGCGGCGGCGCGGTCGCCTATTCGAACGCCCTCAAAGAGTCCCTCTTGGGAGTCCCCGCCGGCGTGCTGGCCCGCTCGGGCGCCGTGTCCGAGGAGACCGCCCGCGCGATGGCCGCCGGCGCGCGCCAGCGCCTGGGAGCCGACGCCGCGCTCGCCGTCACCGGCATCGCCGGCCCCTCCGGCGGCACCAAGGCCAAGCCCGTGGGGCTCGTCTACATCGCCGCCTCGGTCCCCGGCCGGACCGAGGTCGTCCGGCGCGTGTTTCCGGGCGACCGCGGCCAGGTCCGCCGCCGCACCGCGACCCACGCGCTGGGGCTCCTGCGCCGCCTCCTGACGGTTTAGTTCCATTTCGTGCCTGACCCTCTGGTTCTCCGTTCCCTAATAAGGGGGCGTTGAGGCGGGCCGGGCTGTGGTATAATCTCTCCACTATGACCATGACGAAGACCAAGAAGACCGAAGTGATCGTGAAGTACGGCAAGACCCCGAAGGACACGGGCTCCTCCTCCGTCCAGGTGGCGCTCCTCACCGACCGCATCAAGCAGCTCTCCGAGCACATGAAGTCGCACAAGAAGGACTACGCGACCCAGCTCGGGCTCCTGCGCATGGTGAGCACCCGCCGCCGGCTGCTCGACTACCTCAAGAAGCACAACACCCCCGAGTACGCCAAGCTCCTGAAACAGCTGGACCTGAGGAAGTGACCATGGACCAACTCCAGAACATCCGCCGGTCGGTGACGATCGACGGAAAAGAGATCTCTATTCAGACGGGAACCCTGGCCAAGCAGGCCGGCGGCTCCTGCACCGTGCACCTCGGCGGGACCGTCGTCCTCTCCACCGCGACCGTCGCGAAGAACGCGAAGGAAGTCAACTTCATCCCGCTGACCGTCGAGTACCGCGAGCGCACGTACGCCGCGGGCAAGATCCCCGGCGGCTTCTTCAAGCGCGAGGCCCGCGCCCGCGACAAGGAGACCATCTACGCCCGCTGCACGGACCGCCCCATCCGCCCGATGTTCCCGGACGGCTGGAACCGCGAGACGATGATCTACAACCTGCTGGTCTCCCACGACCTCCAGAACGACGCCGGCCCGCTGTCCATCACCGGCGCGTCGATGTCGCTGCTCCTCTCCGAAGCGCCCATCAAGGACGCCATCAGCGGCGTGCGCATCGGCCGCGTGGCCGAGACGGGCAAGTTCATCCTGTTCCCGACCTTGGACGAGCGCGAGACGCTCGACTTGGAGATGATGATCGCCGGCAAGAAGGGCGCCATCCTCATGGTCGAGGGCGGCTGCGCCCAGGTCCCCGAGGAGGTCGTCCTCCAGGCCCTCGAGCTCGGCCTTAAGGCCATCGGCGAGCTCTGCGACCTGCAGGACAAGGTCGTCGCCGAGGCCGTCGCCAACGGCCGGGTCATCGAGAAGGCGGTCGTCAAGGCGCCCTCGTACCCCGAGCCGGTCAACTCGTTCATCCTCGAGAAGGCGCGCCCGCTCGTGCAGAAGCACCTGCGCGCGGGCTACCGCACGAAGCTCGAGCTCCCCAACCGGCTCAAGGAAGTCCGCACGCTCCTCGAGACCGAGGTCGTCGAGAAGGCCAAGACGGACGCCGCCTGGCTCGGCCAGGAGAAGCACGTCTCCGGCATCATCCACGACCTCGAGGGCGAGGAAGGCCGCAAGCTCATCGTCCACGAGAAGGTCCGCCCCGACGGCCGCAAGCCCGAGGACATCCGCGCCATCTCCATCAAGGTCGGCGCCCTGCCGTGCACCCACGGCTCGGTCGTCTTCACCCGCGGCGAGACGCAGGCCCTCGTGGTCGCCACGCTCGGCACCCCCGGCGACATGCAGGTCATGGACGAGCTCGAAGGCGAATATAAGGACCGCTTCATGCTCCACTACAACTTCCCCGGCTACTCGGTGGGCGAAGTGAAGCCGGAGCGCGGCCCCGGCCGCCGCGAGATCGGGCACGGCACGCTCGCCAAGCGCGCGCTCGTGAGCCTCCTCCCCGACGAGGAGGAGTTCGCCTACACGATGCGCATCGTCTCGGACATCCTGGAGTCGAACGGCTCCTCCTCGATGGCCTCCGTGTGCGGCGGGTCGCTGGCCCTCTTCGACGCGGGCGTTCCCTTGAAGGCCGCCTGCGCCGGCGTCGCGATGGGGCTCATGATGGAGGACGGCAAGTACACCGTCCTCACCGACATCGCCGGCCTCGAAGACCACGTCGGCGACATGGACTTCAAGGTCGCGGGCACCAAGAACGGCATCACGGCCCTCCAGATGGACATCAAGATCGAGGGGCTCACCCTCGACATCATGAAGGAAGCCCTGGCGCAGGCCAACCGCGGGCGCATGCACATCCTCGGGAAGATGGACGAGGCGATGGCCTCCCCGCGCCCCGAGCTGTCCCCGCTGGCGCCGCGCCTCATCAAGGTCATGATCCCGGTCGACAAGATCGGGATGCTCATCGGCCCCGGCGGCAAGAACATCCGGCGCATCCAGGAGGAGTACGCGGTCGAACTCAACGTCGAGGACGACGGCAGCGTCTTCATCGGCGGCGTCGACGCCCTGGCCGTGGCTCAGGCCAAGGCCGAGGTCGAAGGGATGAGCGCGGAGCCCGAGATCGGCAAGATCTACAAGGGCCGCATCGTCTCCATCGTCGAGTTCGGCGCCTTCGTCGAGATCATGCCGGGCCGCGAAGGCCTGCTGCACGTCTCGCAGATGGACGTCAAGCGCGTCGAGAAGGTCTCCGACCTGTTCAAGGAGAACGACGAGGTCGAGGTGAAGGTGCTCGAGGTCTCGAAGGAGGGGAAGGTCCGGCTGTCGCGCAAGGCCGTCATCGCCCCCGGCTCCGAGAACGACACCCCCGGCCCGCGCCGCGACGGACCCGGCGGCGGCGGTCGGGACCGCGACCGCGGCGGCCGTCCGCCCCGGCGCGAGCACGCCCGGCGCTAGGCCTGAACGCCCCCGGAACCCTCACCCTACCCCTCTCCCGCTAGCGGGAGAGGGGTAGGGTGAGGGTTTCGGGGGCGTCCATTTTTTAGTATTATCGTCCGGACGTATCCGGGAAGACGACGACGTCGGAGGTCTGTACCGATGCCGAAGAAGACGAAAACCCCGACCAACGGCTCCGCGAACGGCCCGTTAGCCGAGCTCCAGGAGCTCTACAAGTTCATGACGGACGGCGGCCTCCAGGCCTTGGAGCTCGACCGCAAGGACCTCCGCGTGCGCCTCGTGCGCAAGTCCGCCCCCACGATGCCGGTGCCCGTGCCGGTCTACGCCGGCGCCGCGCCCGCCTACGGGGCTCCCGCCGCCCCGGCGGCCTCCGGGCCCGCCGCCCCGGCCGCTCCCGCGGCCCCCGCCGGCGCCCCGGCCAACGTCACGGTGGTCAAATCCCCCATGATGGGCGTCTTCTACCGCGCCGCCTCGCCCTCGAGCCCGCCCTTCGCCAAGGAAGGCGACGTGGTCAAGCAGGGCGACGTCATCTGCCTCATCGAGGCGATGAAGGTCTTCAACGACGTGAAGGCCGAGTTCGCCGGCAAGATCGTCAAGGTCCTGCTCGACAACGGCAAGCCGGTCAAGGTCGGCCAGGACATCTACTGGATGGAGCGCGCGTGAACGAGTACGCGGCGCTGGCGGGCCGGGTCCTCGAGGCGCTGACGAAGCCCGGGGCTTCGCGCGCCGGCCTCACGGCCTGGGAGCTCAAGATGCAGCTCAAGGCCCCGCACACGGCGCTCCACGTGGCCCTCGGGATGCTCGTCGAGCGCGGCGCGGTCACGCTGACCCCGTCGGACCTGACGCTCCTCGTGCAGCCCGCGGGCGCGACCGCCCCGAAGACCCCGTCCGAACTCACCGCGTGAACAGCCTCTTTAAGCGCGCGCCCGAGAAGCGGCGCGCCGCCAAGAAGAAGTCCGAGTCCGTCCTCGCGCGGAGCGCGCGCTGGGCCGTCGCCTCGACGGCCGTGGCCTTCCTGGCCTGCGCGCTGGCCGCCCCGTCCCACTCCGGGGACCTGGGCCGGTGGCTCCACGAGTCCCTGACCTGGCTCCTGGGACCCGCCGCATTCCTGCTGCCCCTGTGGGCCGCCTACGTCATGCTCGCCACCTGGCGCGCGGGCGAGTCGCGCGGCTTTCTGACCGCCGGCGTCGGCGGCGTTCTGGTCCTGTTGGGCGCCTCCACCTTGTGCGGCGTCGCCGGGCCCTGGGGCGGCTGGGCGGGCAACCACCTCGCCCAGCTCTCGGGCGGCGCGCTCGGCCGCTTCGGCACCGTCACCGCGGCTTTGGCCGCGGCCGCCGTCGGCGCGCAGATCCTCTTCCACATCGCCTGGGGCGAGGTCCTCAAAGCCGCGTTGGCCCACGCCTCCGCCGACCTCGCCGCCTGGAAGGCCGGCCGCGCCGAGATGAGCGCCGCCGCCGCCGGCGTCAAGAAGAGGGAGAAGGAAGCCGCCGAGAAGAAGGAGCCCCGCATCGCCCCGATGCCCGAGGCCGCCAAGTCGAAGGACGCCCCGCCGCCGCCCGCCGAGGAGCCCAAGCCCGTCAAGCGGGAGACCGCCGCCAACGGCCTGCCTCCCATCATCGAGGCCCCGAAGCCCGCCGCGCCCAAGAAGAAGCCGGCCGCCGTCAACGGGGCCCCCGCGGCGCCCGCGGAGCCGGGCTCCACGCCGTACACCCTGCCCTCGCTGGACCTCCTCTCCGCCAAGAAGGAAGGCGGCAACGGCGGCCGCCCGAGCGAAGCCGAGATCCGCGACGCCGTGGCCAACCTCGAGGGCACCTTCAAGGCCTTCGAGATCGACGCCAAGGTCACCGGCATCAGCCCAGGCCCCGTCATCACGCGCTACGAGGTCAGCCCCGGCTCCGGCGTGACGGTCAACTCCATCGTCGCGCGCGCCGACGACATAGCCCTCACGATGAAGGCCCGGGGCATCCGCATGATCGCGCCCATCCCCGGCAAGGCCGCCATCGGCATCGAGATCCCGAACGCCAAGGGCGCGTTCGTGGGCATGCGCGAGATCCTCGAGTCCCCGGCGATGACCGGCAACGACGCGCCGCTCGCGTTCGCGCTGGGCCTGTCCTCGGACGGGACGCCGCTCTCCGCGGACCTCCAGACGATGCCGCACGTGCTGGTCGCCGGCGCGACCAACTCCGGCAAGAGCGTGATGGTCCATTCGCTCATCGGCTCCATCCTCTTCAGGATGCCGCCCGACCGGGTGAAGCTCCTCTTGATCGACCCCAAGCGCATCGAGCTGAGCTTCTACGAGGGCATCCCGCACCTCTACGACCCGAAGACCCCGCCCGACAAGGTCCAGGTCATCACGAACGGCAAGGCCGCCGCCGCGGCCTTGAAGGGCCTCGTGCGCGTGATGGAGGACCGCTACGAGAAGTTCCAGGCGTGGCGCGTGCAGAACATCCAGCAGTACAACCGCGAGGCCGCGGCGCGGGGGGAGAAGCAGGAGTATTACATCGTGGTCGTCATCGACGAGCTGGCCGATTTGATGGTGGTCTCGCGCGACATCGTCGAGGACTCCATCCAGCGCCTGACGCAGATGGCGCGCGCGGTCGGCATCCACATGGTCATCGCGACCCAGCGCCCCTCGGTCGACGTCTTGACCGGAGTCATCAAGGCCAACCTCCCCAGCCGCATCGCGATGCGCGTGGCGACCAAGGTCGACTCCAAGGTCATCATCGACCAGAACGGCGCCGAGGCGCTCTTGGGCAAAGGCGACGCGCTCTACATGACGCCCGGCCAGGACCCCGCGCGCATCCAGGGCGCCTTCGTCTCGACCACCGAGCTCGGCGCGCTCGTCGACTACCTCAAGACCCAGGGCAAGCCCGACTACCGGCTCATCGACGTCATCTCGGGGCCGGCCGGCGCCGAGGATCTGGCGCAGTTCGGCGTCGAGCTCCTCGAGTTCACCCAGGCGCTCAAGCTCGTCCTCGAGCGCAAGCGGGTCAGCCAGGACCTCCTCAAGGCCCAGTTCGGCTCCTCGGCGCGCGCGACGAACCTGTTGAGCCTCCTCGAGATCAAGGGCTTCATCCACAAGCCCGAGGGCTCGAACAAGTGGAACATCCACTTCGACAAGATCGAGGACTACCTGACGAAGAACTTCCCGCAGGTCGACCTCAAGAAGCCGGGCATCTAGACCTCCTCCCCGAGTACGGAGAAATTTACGCGCCGCGGGCGCGTGGGTTCGAGAATCGCAAACGGCGCGATTCTCGCACCTCCCCTCAATGAACGACAAAGAGGGTGAATCGACACGTCGGAATTTGATGGCTTAAATTCGAGTTCTACGTTTCGAATTGTCATGGATTTACAAATATTTTCAGCTTAGCCTAGGCTAAGCTAGAGTTCAACTTCGAAGTGCAACACCGTTGGATGGGACCTAACCGGATTCCCGAACGTCGCCGTTCATTGAGAGGAGGTTCGAGGATTCCGGACGTTCGGAATCCTCGAACCCACGCGCCCAAGGCGCGTAAATTCCGCACTCGGCCTTTAAAAGGGTAGAATCCCCTCGTATGCGAGCGCTCCTCCTCGCCGCGGCGTTCGCCGTCCCCGTCCTCGCCGCGGACGCCCCGAAGGCCAAGCCCGCCGGGAAACCCAAGCCGGCCGCCAAGCCCGCCCCGCCGGCCGTCGCCGCTTCCACCGCCGCCTTCGCCTGGGCCTCGACCGCGCCGTTGACGGTCGCCGACGTGCTCGCCCACTACGAGGCCATGGACGCCGCCCTCGTCTCCTTGTCGGCGCGCTTCGAACAGTCGATGACGATGAAGGAGACGGGCGTCGCCTCCCGCGTCGAAGGGACCTTGGCCTACAAGAAGCCCGACCGCCTGCGCATCGAGCACTCCCGGCCCGAGCCGCAGGTCGTCGTCGCCGACGGCAAGGACATCTGGATCCACCGCGTCGAACGCAAGCAGGTGGTGCAGGCGTCGCTGGCCGACTGGAAGAAGGCCGACCCGGCCATCGGCAACCTGATGGAGTTCGGCTCCTACGCCAAGCTGCTCCGGACCTACGACGTGGCGCTCGACACCGGGGCCGCGCGCGCGGCCCTCGTGCTGACGCCCAAGACCTCCTCCGCCCCCGCGCCTGGCGCGCCCCCGGCCCGCGACCTCACCCTGCGGCTCGTCCTCTCCCCGGACAGCCTCTTCCCCGAGTCCACCGAGCTCGTGGTCGGCTCGCTCAACGTCCGCACCGCTTTCGCCGACACCGCGTTCAACCCCGTCCTCGACGACAAGGCCTTCGTGTTCACGCCGCCCGCCGACGCCGACGTGTTCCGCGACTTCAAACCCCCGAAGTTCGAGCCATGAGCGAAAAACACCCCGACAAGAAGCCCGAGACGCCCGCCCCGGCCCCCGCGCCGTCGGTCGGCTCCATCCTGCGCCAGCGCCGCCAGATGCGCGGGCAGAGCCTCGACGCCGTGCACCAGGCCACGCGCATCCCGCGGGGCCTGCTCCAGGCCCTCGAGGAGGACCGCCACGGCGACTTCGCGGCGCCGGTCTACCTGCACGGCTTCCTCAAAAGCTACTGCGACCACCTCGAGCTCGACTACCTGCCCCTGTGGTCCCGCGTCGCCCCGGCCGAGCGCACCGCCGAGGAAGAGGCCGAGGACGAGGCCGGGCCGGACTTCTCGCGCCTCGCCTCCCCGTCGGTGATGCCCCTCATGGTCCTCGGCGGGCTGCTCACCGTCGGCATCGCCGCCTGGGGGGTCAGCCGCCTGGCCGCCGCCAAGAAGGCCGCGCCGCCCGCCCCCGAGGTCCTCGCGCCCGCCGCCCCGGCTCCGGCCGTCGCCGTGCCCGCCGTTTCGACCGACACCGCCGCCGCCCCGCTCGGCACCGGACCCGAGCCGGCGCCCGTCCCGGCGCCGCCGTCCCCGGCCCCCGCGCTGACGTACCCCGCGCGCCTCCTCATCACCGCGACGGCCGGCGGCCAGGTCAACCTGCGCCGCGACGGCCGCCTCGTCTTCGACGGGCGGCTGCCGCCGGGCAAGTACCTCGACTGGCGGGGCAACTCCTTCGTGCTGCACGCCTCGAACCCCAAAGGCCTGCGCGTCGAGCTGGGCGGCCAGCCGGTGGACCTCACGGCGCTCAAGCCCGAGGCCGACGGCTCCTACCGACTCGGCAAGAAGTGACGCTCCCCAACAAGGTCACTTTGGGGCGCCTCGCCCTGGCCCTGGTGACCTTCCTGTGCCTGTGGAACCAGAGCCCGGCCCTCTACGTGGCCGCTTTCTGGTTCTGCGCCGTCGCGGTGGCCACCGACTGGGTGGACGGCTGGCTGGCGCGCCGCCGCGGCGAGACGAGCCCGTTCGGCGCCATCGCGGACCCGTTGGCCGACAAGGTGCTCGTCATCGGCTGCCTGATGGCCTTCGTGCGCGACCCCCACGTCGAGGTCCCGAACTGGGCGGTGTTCCTCATCATCGTCCGCGAGCTCCTCATCGGCGGCTTGCGCGGCCTGGCCGCCCTGCAGGGCACGCTGATCGCCGCCGACCGGGGGGGGAAATGGAAGATGGGCGTGCAGAGCGCGGCCATCCTGATCCTCCTGGCCCTCGTCGTAGGGCGCAGCCGGGGCTGGCTGCCGCCCGCCGAGCCCGGGGACCCGCCGGCCTGGGCCCTCTCGGTCCTCGCCGTCGCGGTGAGCCTGTGGAGCGGCGGGGTCTACTTCTATAACGGCCGCCAGGTCCTGCGGCGCAGCTGGTCCATCCAGCGCAAAGGCGAGCCGTGAGCCTCTCCGACCGCGGCGCGCTCGCGATTGCGACCGGACTTCATTTAAGTTATATTCCGTATGCTCTTTTAAAGAACACCCGCCTCGTCGGAGAACGCCGCTGGAGCGGCGCGGGGCTGGTGGGGACCCTGTGGGGCCTGGGCACGCTGCCGCTTCTGCCTCCGGGCGCGTGGTTCTGGCCGCTCTTGGCCCTCGGCGTCGCCGGCGCGTCGTGGTGCGCGGGCCGGGCCGAGGTCTTGTTGGGCCAGCACGACGACCCGCGCATCGTGGTCGACGAGACGGTGGGGTTCTGGGTCGCGGCCGCCGGGCTGCCGCGGACGGCCGGGGCGTTGGCGGCGGCGTTCGTCCTGTTCCGCCTCTTCGACGCCACCAAGCCGCCGCCGTGCCGGCGCCTGGAGGCCCTGCCCGGAGGGTTCGGGGTCGTGATGGACGACGTGGGCGCCGGGGTTTACGCGAACCTGCTGACGCGCGTGGTGCTCGCAACCGGTTTTCTGGGATGAACGCAGCCGCCGCCCTCCTCGCACTCGCGCTCCTCGCCCCGTCGGCGGGGGCTCAGGCCTTCGGCGTCTCCCCGCAGGGCTCCGGCCTGCCCGGCTTCGCGGCCGACCCCGCCACCGCCACGGTCTCCGCCTCCACCCAATCCCTGCTCGGCATCCCGATGCCGCTCGAGGGCGGCCCCTGGGTCGTCGGCGACGTCCAGTTCTCGGGCTACAAGTCCCTGAGCCTCTACATCCTGCAGAACAAGGTCCGCGCGCGGCGCGGGGCGCTGTTCACCGCCAGCGACGTGACGGTGGACCTCGAAGCGCTCAAAGGGATGCCCTCCGTGGAGAAGGCGGAGGCCCGCCTCTACGGCATCCCGGAGCAAGCCGCGCCGGAGAACTACCGGACCATCGCGGTGTCGACGATGATGGTGCGCATCGTCTACCGGCTCACCGAGAAGGAGCTGACGCTGCCGGGCCTCGACCGCCCCGCCCCCGAGGCCGCCGGACCCGACGCGTCGAAGGTCCCGCCGGCCTCCCTCTCGGGAGTCGTGATGACGCCGACCGCCTACCGCGGCGTCAACCAGTACAACACCCCCGGCCTGGGCTTGGACATCAACGCGATGTACTTCATCGGGCGCCTCTACGGGAAGAACTCGCTCTCGCAGCATCAGACGAACTTCATCGACCGCCTGGGCGTGTGGAACCTGTCCACCGACGCCAAGATGCAGGTCCAATCCGAAGGGGACATCCGCCCCGCGATGGCCGTCGGCGCCCAGGGCATCTTCACCTTCCGCGACTCCCCCCAGCCCGCCATCACCCAGCCGAACGTCACGGTCAACGTCTCCGCGAAGACCACGCGGGCGCTCGGCGAGACCTACGTGGTCGCCACGAAGAAGTTCTGGAAGGCCCGGGTCAGCGGCGGCTACGCGTACGGCAACGCCGCGGAGCGCGTCGCCCTCCTGACCGAGTTCCTCTCGCCGCAGGCCCTGCAGTTCAACCTGGGAGGCACGAACCCCATCGAGGCCAAGTCCAAGGACACGGTCTTCGCCAGCGTCCTGTTCTTGCCCAAGCCCAGCTATCCCCTGGCCATCGAGGTCCTGCGCCCCAACGGGATGCCGCTCAAGCCCATCCTGTTCAACTTCAAGATCGGCTACTTCCTGAAGATGAACTTCGACATCTCCTTCCTGAAATTCCAGGGCGGTTGGGACATGCTTGGGCAGTTCCAGTTCCGCTACACGCACTTCCCGCGCACCGCCCCGCGCGGCTCGGCGGCCGCCAAGGCCGCCGGCGTCCGCTAGGGACGGAGCTTCGCCCGAGCGACGGGCAGATAGCGCAGGGCGTCCGCGTTGCCGGGGTCGGCGGCGAGAGCCGCCTCGAGCTCCGAGACGACCAGCCGCCAGTCGGCTCCCCAGTGCAGGACCGCGATGTTGAAGTGGGCGCGCGCCAGGTCGGGGCGCAAAGAGAGAGCGCGGCGGTACACCCGCTCGGCGTCGGGCTTGCGGCCCAGCTTCTCGTAGGCCACCCCGAGGTTCACGGCCGAGTCGGCGGCGGCCATCGTGATGCCCCGGCGCGTCTCCGGCAGGCTGTTGTACTCCCGGACCAGCCCGAAGGTCTCGTCGTAAAGGACGGCGGCCGTCTCGTAGTAGGCCGCCGCGGCCGCCGCGTCGCCGGCCGTCAGCGCCAGATAGCCCAACAGGTCGGCGGCGTCGGGGAGACGCCGCTTGAGCGCCCAGGCGCCGAAGAGCTCGCGCCGGGCGGGGGCCGCCTGGCCGGCGACGGCCAGAGCGCCCCCGCGGCGCTGGCGCGCCGACGCCCAGGACTCGACGAGGTCCGCCGAGAAGAAATCGGGGCGCTGCTCGTAGCGGGCGTCGCCGCGGAGGACCAAGAACGGGGCCGGGTCCGGTCCTTCGGCCGGGCGCTCCGGGACCGGGGCCGCCAAACCCCGCGGAAGGCCGGGGGTGACGCCGGGCGGGAACTCGGCGTCCATCGTCACGACGGTCTTGGGGTTGGCGGAAAGGAACGCCTGCCATTCTTCCTTGGAGCGCAGCGCCCCCGGCCGCAGGGCCGCGCCCGAGCGGCGCAGGGCCTCCTGGTGCCAGGGCGTGTGGGCCAGACCCTGCGCGAACGAGACGACGTCCGGACGTCGGCCGAGCACGCGCTGGTGGTGCCAGAGCGCGAAGATCTGCACGTCCTTCTTGGCGACGAGGACCGAGCCGGGAGGGGCCGAGCGCAGCGCCGAGTCCGCCCAGTCGTGGGCGAACAGGTCCCAGCGGCGGTCCATCCGGTGGAGGCGGCCCGAGAAGACGGGCGCGGCGGCCGCCACGGCCGCGAAGGCGACGGCAGGCCAGGCCCCGCCCACGCGCAGGCAGGCCGCGGTGAGGCCCGCCCCGGCCCACAGGCACAAGACGAGGTCCGAGAGCATGTAGTGCGGCTCCACGATGGCCAGGGCGTGGGGGTTGGGGGGCATGTTCGCCAGATATAGGAAGAGCGGCCCGGCGGCTATATAAAGGAGGAGGGAGCCCGCGAGCAGGCGCGGGCGGGCCGTCCCCCAGCGCACGCCGCCCCAGAGGGACAAGGGCAGCACCCAGAGCCCCAGGTCCTTGGCGAGATGGCGCCCGTAGACGGCCATGTTCGCCGCGAAGTTCTCGCCGGGGGCGTAGCTCTTCGAGAGCAGGTCCAGCGTCCCGCCGTA
>SCTT01000192.1 GCA_004322435.1 bacterium | reverse complement strand
GCCTCGGGCGCCGCGAGATCGCGAACGCCTCCGCCGGCGACATCGTCGCCATCGCGGGCCTCGAGGGCGTGGAGGTCGGCGACACCGCCACCTCCCCGCTCGACACCACCCCGCTGCCCAAGCTCGACGTCGACGAGCCGACCCTGTCGATGGAGTTCTTCGTCAACGACAGCCCGTTCGCGGGCCGCGAGGGCCAGTTCGTCACGAGCCGGCACCTGAAGACGCGCCTCTTGCGCGAGGCCGAGAGCAACGTCGGCCTGCGCATCGCGGAGCTGGCCGGCGAGGGCCACTTCCGGGTCTCCGGACGCGGCGAGCTCCACTTGTCGGTGCTCATCGAGAACATGCGCCGCGAGGGCTACGAGCTGGCCGTCTCCCGCCCCGAGGTCGTCTTGAAGGAGATCGACGGCAAGGTCCACGAGCCCACCGAGTACCTGTACCTGGACGTCGACTCCCAGTACCAGGGGCCGGTGTTCGAGGCCCTGGGCCGGCGCGGCGCGCAGATGAAGAACATGCACGCCGAAGGCACCCACCGCCTCCGCCTCGAGTACGTCATCCCCGCCCGCTCGCTGATCGGGTTCAAGAACGAGCTGCTGACCGTCACCCGCGGCACCGGCATCATGTACCACGCGTTCCACGCCTACGCGCCCAAGACCGGCGAGAGCGCCATCCGCTCGAACGGGGTCCTCGTCGCCAAGGAGGCGGGCACGTCCACCGGCTACGCGCTCTACGGCCTGCAGGACCGCGCCGTCCTGTTCATCGGCCCCGGCATCGAGGTCTACGAGGGGATGATCGTCGGCGAGAACAGCCGCGACAACGACCTGGTGGTCAACCCGTGCAAGCAGAAGCAGATGACCAACATGCGCTCCAAGTCCACCGACGAGGCGCTGACACTGACCCCGCCGCGCGACATGTCCCTCGAGCAGGCCATCGAGTACATCGACTCGAACGAGCTCTGCGAGGTCACTCCCCGCTCGGTGCGCCTGCGCAAGAAGTTCCTGCGCCGCTCGGAGCGCAAGCGCGCGGAGCGGCCGGACGAAGAAGAACCGGCGTAGGCGCGCCCGGTTTGATATAAAGGCCCTCGGGTCGTCCCCGGAGGAGCCATGCCCGAGTTCCGTCAGAACTTAGCCACGAAGGACTGGGTGGTCATCGCCACCGAGCGCCGTCAGCGCCCCGACGCGTTCAAGCGCGCGCCGACGCCCCCGGCGCCGGCCAAAGACTGCCCGTTCTGCCCCGGACAGGGCGCGAAGGCCGACGACGTCAAGGTCCTGCCGAACAAGTTCCCGGTGCTCGTCTCGGGGGCCCCGGCCCAGAAGGACCGCCACGCGCTCTACCGCTCCCTGCCCGGCGAGGGCGTCCATGAGGTCATCGTGGACTCCCCCGACCACGGCGCGTCTCTGGCGACCCTCCCCGCGCCGCACGCGCGCAAGCTCGCGGGCGTCTGGCGCGAGCGCTTCCGGGAGACTTTGGCCAACGAGAAGGTCGCGCTGACCGTCCTGTTCAAGAACCACGGGACGGGCTCCGGCGCCTCCATCCTCCACCCCCACACCCAGCTCGTGGGTTCGAGCGTGGTCCCCTCCCACATCCGCCACCGGATGGACGAGGCCTCCCGCTATTACGACTCGGCCGGCGCCTGCGTGTTCTGCCGGATGCTCGAGACGGAGCTCAAGGACAAGGCCCGCATGGTCGAGGAGAACGACCATTTCGCCGCGTTCTGCCTCTACGCCTCTCTCTCGCCCTTCCACGTCTGGGTCCTGCCGAAGCGCCACACCGCGACCTTCGGCGAGGTCAACGACAAGGAGCTCGACAGCTTCGCGTCCATCCTGCAGCGGCTGACGCGCCGCGTCAACGCCGCGCTCGGCGACGCGCCCTACAACTTCGTCCTGCAGTCGACGCCGCTCGACCGCGGCACCACCGAGGCGTTCCACTGGTATCTGAGCCTCGTGGTGCGCGTGGGCGGCGGCTCCGGCTTCGAGATGGGCTCCGGCATCTACACGAACGTCGTCGTGCCGGAAGAGGCCGCGGCCTTCCTGCAGGCCGCTCAGGCCTGATGTGCGGCATCGCCGGCCTCTTTAGGCCCGGCGGCGGCCTCGACGCCGCGGAGGCCGGGCGCGCCTTGAGCGCCGCCGGCGAGGCGATGGCCACCCGCGGCCCGGACGCCGCCGGGGTCAAGGTCCTGCCCGAGCACGGCCTGGGCCTGTCGCACCGCCGGCTGTCCATCCTCGACTTGGACCACCGCTCCGACCAGCCCTGGACGTCCTCCGACGGCCGCTTCACCGTCTCGTACAACGGCGAGGTCTACAACTTCCGCGAGCTGCGCGCCGAGCTGGCCGCTCACGGCACGCGCCTGCGCACCGAGGGCGACACCGAGGTGCTCGTCGAGGGGGTGCGCACCTGGGGCGTCGAGGGGTTCCTCAAGCGCGCCGCGGGCATGTTCGCCTTCGCGCTCTACGACGCCCAGTCGCGGCGGCTGACTTTGGCCCGCGACCGCGCCGGCAAGAAGCCCCTCTACTACGCGGACACGCCGGCGGGCCTCGTGTTCGCCTCGGAGCTGCGCGCGCTCTGGCGCCTCGCCCCGGCCTTGAAGGAGCTCGACCCCAAGGGGCTCGAGTCCTGGCTGCGGCTCAAGTTCTGCCCCTCGCCGCTGACCCTCGTCAAAGGCGTCAAGAAGGTCCCCCCCGCCCACTTCCTCGAGGCCAAGGCCGACGGCTCCCACTCTCTGACCCGCTACTGGAGCCCGCTCGGGCGGCCGCGGCCCGCCGGGGAGATCCTGGACCGGCTCGAGGCCGCGCTCGAGACCGCGGCGCGCCGCCGGCTCGTCAGCGACGTGCCGGTCTGCCTGTTCCTCTCGGGCGGGGTGGACTCCGGGCTCGTCGCCGCGACCTTGGGGGCCGCCGGGCAAGGCCTCACGTCCTACACCGTCGGCTACGAGGACCTGCCGGCCTACAACGAGTTCGCCGAGGCCCGGGCCACCGCGGCGCGCCTGGGGCTCAAGCACCACGAGGTCGTCTTGCCCTCGCGCGAGGCCCTGACGACCCTGCAGGACGACTCGCTCGTGCTGGACGACCCTTCTTCGGACTGGGTCTGGGTCCCCCTCCATCACTTAAGCCGCCGCGCGCGGGCCGACGGCTTCAAAGTGGTGCTCGTCGGCGAGGGCTCCGACGAGGTCTTCTTCGGCTACGACGTGATGCTCAAGGGACTCAAGCAGCTCGAGCGCTGGGGCCGCCCCGGCTGGCGCGTCTTGGCCAAGGCCGGCCGCTCCGCCCTGGCGCCGGTCTACCGCCGCGCGGCGCGCGGGCACTCCCGCTACGACCTGATGCGCCGCGCCGCCTCGGGCGAGCCGGTCTATCTGGGGAGCTCGGTGGGCTTCACGCTGTCCCAGAGCCACCAGGTCGCCGGGCCGCGCCTGCGGGCCGCCGCGCCGGACGACGCCGGCGGCGAGTTCGTCGCGCGGCTCTACGACGAGTACTCCGGCGGCGCGGCCGACCCGTCGGACCTGGCCGGCCTCGTCTCCTACGTCGAGTTCAACTCGAAGATGACCGAGGTCCTCCTGCAGCGCGTGGACCGCGTGACGATGCTCTCCTCGCTCGAGGCGCGCGCCCCCTTCCTCGACCACGAGCTCGTCGAGCTGGCGTTTTCCCTCTCCGAGGCCGACAAGATCCCCGGACGGCGGCTCAAGGGCCTCCTCAAGGAGGCCGCGCGGCGCCGGCTCCCGGCCGAGGTCGTGGACGCCCCGAAGAAAGGCTTCTCCTTCCCGTTTAAAGAGTGGCTGCGCGGGCCGCTGTCGGCCCCGGTGGGCGAGTGCTTCGCCGGCACGCGCCTGTTCTCGGACGGCTGGGTCGATGGGCGCTTCGCGCGGCGACTCTTGGCCGAGCACCGCGCCGGCGTGGACCACGCGCCGCGCGTGTGGGCGCTCTATTCGCTGGCGCGCTGGTACGACCGCTGGATCGCCGCGCGATGACGGGCTGCGCGGTCACGGACGCCTGCGGGCACCCGCATCCGGCCGGGCCCGGCCCGAAGCGCCCCCGCATCGCCCTGGTCTCGCGCTGGGCCGGCGGCGTCACCGGGACGACCACCACGCTCCTCGAGCACGCCAAACGCCTGTCGGCGCGCGGCTGGGAGGTCCACGTCTACGCCGAGAAGGCGGACGCGGGCCGCTTTTCGGCGGCGGGCGCCGAGGCCCATATCCTCTCCCGCGCGCGCCTGGCCGGGCCCTTCAAGCGGCGCGTGTTCTCCTGGCGCGTGGGCCGCGAGCTGGCCGCCGAGCGCTACGACGTCGTGTTCGGCCACGGCGACGGCCTGACCCAGGACATCCTGAGCCTCCACAACTGCATCCACGCCGCCCACGAGGCCGTCCACGGCCGCCCGCCCGGCCTCCTGGCCGGAGCGGCGCGGATGCACGCGGCGCAGCTCAAGGGCCGCAAGTTCAAGCGGATGATCGCCAATTCCGCGCTGATGAAGGACGACGTGACCCGGCGCTGGGGAGTTCCCGCGGAGCTCGTCACGGTCATCCATCCCGGCCACGACCCCGAGCGGTTCCGCCCGTCGGACCGCGAGCGGATGCGGGGCGCGATGCGGGAAAGAGCCGGGGCGGCCTCGGGGGACCTGCTCGTCGGGCTCATCACCTCCGGGGACTTCGCCAAGAGGAACGTCGCGGGGTTCCTCGAAGCCCTGCGCGGCCTGCCCCCGGAGCTCAAGGCCAAGACCAAGGTCCTCGTCGTCGGCCAGGAGTCCCGCGTCGGACCCTACAAGCGCCGGGCCGCCGACGCCGGGTTCGCCGAGCGCGCGGTCTTCCTCCCTCCCGAGCGCGAGGTGGAGCGCTTCTACCATGCGCTCGACCTCTACGTGCACCCGGCGCTCTTCGAGGAGTTCGGGCAGAGCGTCCAGGAGGCGATGGCCTGCGGGGTCCCCGTGCTCACGAGCCGCCGCGTCGGCGCGGCGGAGCTCTTGGGCGGGAACGCGGAGGTCCTCGCGGCCCCGGAGACGGCCGCCCTCACGCGCGCGCTGACCGAGCTCCTCCTGGACCCCGCGCGGCGCTCGCGCCTCGCCGAAGCCGGGCGCAAGGCCGCGGCGCCCAACACCTGGGACGCGAACTTCGCGCAGACCTACGCGGTGATCGAGTCCGTGCGCGCTCCTCACCCTCCCTCTCCCGCGTAACGGGAGAGGGCCCTCACCCCGCCCTCTCCCGCAGAGCGGGAGAGGGAGAAGAAATCACCATCGCCCGAGCGGCCTGGGCCAGGACGGTGGTCCCCAAGACGATGAGGACGGCGGCGGTGGAGCCCACCGGGTCCAGGTAACGGCCCGCGGAGAAGGCCTTGCCGGCGATGCCCAAGAGCGCCGTCAGCGTCACGCCCGACATGAACAGGCAGGGGACGCCCGTCACCCACCAGGCCTTCCCCTCCTGCTTGAGCCAGACGGTCACGCCCGCCAACGAGAGCGCGGCCAAGAGCTGGTTCGAGGCCCCGAAGGCGGGCCAGAAGAGCTTCCACAGCGGGATGGCGTGGCCGGCCGCGTCGTGCGCCGGGGTCAGCACGGCCAACGCGGGCACGGCGATGGTCGCGAGCGTGGCGAGGACCGCGCCCTTGCGGCCCGAGAGCCCGGTCAGCTCCTGCACGAGGTAGCGCCCCAAGCGGGTCGCGACGTCCAAGGTGTCGTAGATGAACGTCGCGAAGGCCAGTTTCCCGAAAGTGACGCCGGCCGCGAACGGGATGCCGGCCAGGCTCATGAAGTGGGCCAGGCCGCGGGCGTAGACCTCGTCGGGCCCGCGCGAGGCCTCGGAGGCGCCGGGAGACAGGCGCATCAAGGTCGCCAGCGCGATGACGGCGACCAGGCTTTCGAGCAGCATCCCGCCGTAGCCCACCGCGGCGGCGTCGGTCTCCTTGGCGAGCTGCTTGGACGTCGTCCCGGAGGCTACAAGCCCGTGGAAGCCCGAGCACGCTCCGCAGGCTATGGTCGTGAAGAGCAAAGGGAACATCGGCGGGGCCTCGGCCAGGGGGCTTAAGGCCGGCCAGGCCGGCGCGCTTCCCGAAAGGAACAGCCCTCCTAGGCCCACGACGAAGGTCGCGTAGAGGATGAAGCCCCCCAGATACCCGCGCGGCTGGAGCAAAAGCCACATCGGCAAGAGCGAGGCCGCGAAGCAGTAGGCCAAGATCCCCAAATCCCACAGCCGGGCCTGGGCCAAAGCGTCGCCCGGCAGGCGCAGGGGCGCGTACTGGCCGGCCCCGATGGCGAGGAACACGAGCGGGATGAAGAGTGCCGTGGCCTTCCCGAGCCCCAGGCCCTTCTTCGTCATCGCCCAGCCCATCGCCATCGCCAGCACCAGATAGAGCAAGGAGGACGTCGCTACCCCGGGGCCGAAGTTCTCGGCCCCCAGTTCGGGGCGGTCCACGAAGGCCGCGGAGGTCAGGTCGGCGAAGACCACGACCACGTAGACGAGGCTCAGCCAGATGAAGAGGGAGAAGAGGGTCGCGGCGGTAGGCCCCAGGCGCTGGCGCACCACCTCGCCCATCGACTTGGCGCCGTGGCGCACCGACGCGGCCAGACAGGCGAAGTCGTGGATGCCTCCGATGAAGACGGCGCCCAGGACGATCCAGAACAGCCCCGGCAGCCAGCCGTACTGGTTCCCGCCGAGGATGGGGCCCGCGATGGGGCCGACCGCCGCGATGGCGGCGAAATGCTGGCCCACGAGCATCGAGCGGCGGGTGGGCACGTAGTCCTCGCCGTCGTTGACCGAGACCGCGGGGGTGACGGCCGAGTCCGAGAGGCCGAAGAGGGCGCTCAGGCGCGGGGCTATG
>SCTT01000191.1 GCA_004322435.1 bacterium | reverse complement strand
GCCCAGGCGAACGCGAGGGTGACGGCCGCCGCGGGGAAGATGAAGCACACGCCGGCGGTCACCAGCCCCGGCCAGCCCGCCCGGACGTAGCCGAGGTGGATGGCCAGCTCCGTCGAGTTGGGGCCGGGGATGAGGTTCGTCGCGCCGACGAGGTCCAAGAACTCCTCCCGGCTCAGCCAGCGCCGGCGCGAGACGACCTCGTCTTCCATCAGCGCGATGTGCGCCGCCGGGCCGCCGAAGGCGGTCAGACCCAGACGCAAAAAGAGGCGCGCGACCTCGCCGGTCATCGGGAGATGATATCGGTTCGGGGGCTATAATCTGCAGATGAGCTCGCCTTTGCTGCCCGCGTTTTTGGCGCCGCTCTTGTTCGGATTGGGGACGGTGGCCTCCAAGGCCCTGCTCGCCGACATCCCGCCGGTCCTCCTCGCGGGACTTCTCTACCTGGGTTCGGGCGTGGGCCTCGGCTCCGTCTGGCTCTGGCGCGCGCGCGCCGGAAAGTCCGGCAGTCCGTTGGCGGCTCCCGACGCCCCCTGGCTGGCCGGGGCCATCCTCTGCGGCGGCGTCGCCGGGCCGGTCTTGCTGATGTGGGGCCTGTCGCGCACGTCGGCGTCGACGGCCTCGCTGCTCTTGAACCTGGAGACGTGCTTCACCGCTCTGCTGGCCTGGACCCTGTTCCGCGAGCGCGGTACGCTCCGTCTCGCGGCCGGGGTGGGTTTGGCGTTCGCGGGGGCCAGCGTGCTCTCCTGGCCGGAGGGCGGCTCCTGGGGCGACGCCCGTCTTGAGGGAAGCCTCTTGGTCGCCGCCGCCTGCCTGGCCTGGGGCTTCGACAACAACCTCTCGCAGCGCATCTCCGGCAAGGACCCGGTCGCCATCGCCGCGCTCAAGGGGCTCATCGCCGGCGTCGTGAACACCGCCTGGGCGTTCGGCATGGGCGCCGCCGTCCCGGACGCGGGGCACGTCGGGAAGGCCTGCGCGCTGGGGTTCGTCAGCTACGGCCTGAGTTTGGTGTGCTTCATCCTGTCTTTGCGCAACGTGGGAGCCGCGCGGACGGGGCTCTACTTCGCTCTCGCGCCCTTCGTCGGGGCGGCCGGGGGCTTGCTGTTCTTGGGCGAGCCGGTCACCGGGCGGCTCCTCGCCGCGGCGGCTTTGATGGCGGGGGGCGTCTGGCTGGGGCATGAGAGGCGGTGACGGCCGGCAGAATTTACGCGCTGCGGGCGCGTGGGTTCGAGAGTCGCAAACGGCAGCGACTCTCGAACCTCCCTTCAATGAACGGCGGAGCGGCGCCGCCTCGCCTAAACCGACTCGGATGTAACATAACTACGCGACGCGCGTCGCGTAATTATGTTGCGTTGCGCCGCGCGGGGCGGATGCCAAGAATTAGGGCTCGTCGGGCATCCCGGGCGGGTCTGGATTCTAGCTCCGCCGTTCATTGAGAGGAGGTTCGAGGATTCCGGATGTTCGGAATCCTCGAACCCACGCGCCCAAGGCGCGTAAACTGCGCCGTTCAACGGCCGGTTCGGGGAGGACAGTCCGGGAACTTGGAGTCCACTGACCTTTGACGGCCCGGGACTCGTCTGTTATCATCCCCCTTGTGAAGCGGCGCCTCCTGCGTCTGTTCTGCATGCTCACGCTGGGCCTCGTCCTCTTCGACGCCGCGGCGGATTCGGTCGGCTGCCACGAATCCGGGGCTTCCTGCGCCGTGGTCTGCCACGGCGGGTCTTGCTGCACTTACCTCGCCGCGCCCGGCTTCCCGCCGCTCGCCGTCGTGTCTCGGCCCGCCGTCTACACCCCTTCTGAAGCCGAGTCCTACGCGCTCCTCCTGCCGCGCCCACACTTCCGCCCTCCCCGCCTAGCCGCGTAGCAACCTCCGGGTCTGGCTGCGTCAGGCCTAGCCGCACGCCTCTTCTACGTCCGTCGCAAAGGAGACCTCATGCTTGGATTTCGATTTCTTCGCATCGCCTGTCGCCTGACGCTCGTCGCCGTGCCGGCGCTCTCCCCGTCCGCCGCGCGCGCCGAGGGCGGGCCGCCGCTGTCGCTGCCGGCCCTGGTCGCGTCCGCCCTCCGGAACGCCGAGTCCCTCGGGGCGGTTGACGCGCTGGCCGACGCCGCCGCGTTCGGCGCCCGGCAGGCCCGCGTCTGGCCCGGCCCGGCGCTCGAGCTCGAGGCCGGGCGCAAGAAGGAGGGCCCCGACTCCGGCGGGCTCTTCAAGTTCGGCCTCTCCCAGCCGCTGCCGCTCTCCGGCGCGCCGGCCGTGCGCGGCAGGTTGGGGGACCTCGACGCGGAGGCGGCGCGCGCCGAGCGTGCGGCCGCCGAGGTCGAATTGACGCTCGAGGTCCTCAAGGGGGCCTACGCCTACACAGGCAACCGCCGCAAGGCGGCGTTCGTCGAGGCTCGGCAAAAGCGCTTCGAACTGGTCCGCGAGTACATCGCGGGCCGCGAGTTCCCGACGCCCCAGCGCAAGGCCGAGAGCCGCCTCGTCCAGAACCGCCTGCGCGCGCTGGCCGCCGAGGCGGTCCGGACGGAGGCCGAGTTCAAGGCGTCCTTCGAGGGCCTGAGGGTCTACGCCCCGCTCGAGGGGGCCGGTTACCCCGAGCTCGAGACGCCGTGGTTGACGGGGGAACGCCCCCTTGTGTCCGAGGAGATCCTCCCGCGCGCCGCGGAGCGCGACCCCGAGCTCGTGCGGCGCCGTCTGGCCTTGAAGCGAGCCCGCATGGAGGCGGAACTCGCGCGCCGGGAGGGCTGGCCCGAGCCGGCGCTGACGGCGTCCTACGAGCAG
>SCTT01000190.1 GCA_004322435.1 bacterium | reverse complement strand
CACGGCGAGTCGGCGGCTGCCTGGCGGCGCGCGCTGGCGGCGGCTCCCGACGACGAAGCCGCCCGCTGCGGGCTCGCCGAGGCCTTGTTCGCGGCCGGGGACGTCTCGGAGGCGGCCGGCCACGTCGCGCGCCTGTCGGTCCCGCGTCCGGGGCTTCTGGCCGCCGCCGTGCGGGCTCTGGCCGGCTCGGGGCGGAGCGCCGAAGCCAAGGCGGTGCTGCGCCGCGCCGCGCTCTCCCGACCGGACGACCCCGCGCCGGCGCGCCTTATGGGCGAGGTCCTGCTGTCGGGGCCGAGGCCTTCGGAGGCCGCGCGTTGGCTGGCCCGGGCCGCGGCCCCCGGCGCGAGTCCCAGCGTGGACCGCTACGCGGCGCTCCTCCTCCTCGGGCGCGGCCGGGAGGCGGCGGCCGAGGGGCGGAGGCTGGCGGCCCGGGCCGCCTCGCAGCTCGACTTGGACCTCCTCTTCAACCCCCTGGCCCTGACCCTCTCGTGGCGCGCCCCAAAAGGGTTGGCCGCCCGCCTCGGCCGGCCGGACGGACGCGACCCGTGGCCGGCGATGTTCCGCCTCTCGCTCAACAGCATGGGCGGCGTGCCCTCGGAGGCCGCGGCCGACGGCCGCCGCCTCCGAGCGCTGGCGGGGCCGGCCCCTTGGATGCGCTATCTGTGCGGGCACCTCGAGCTCCAGACCACCGGCGACACGGCCCTGGCGGAGTCCGACTTCCGGGCCGCGCTGGCCTCGGCGCCGGCCATGTGGAAGGCCGAAGCCTACGTCGCCGAGATGGCCCTCTGCCGGGGTCGGGCCCGCGAGGCCTGGGCGAGGATGGCACGCCTCACGGCGCGCCTGACCGGTCCGGAGCGGGCCGACGCGCGGGCCTGGTTCGGGGCGATGCTGCTCTGGATGGGCCGGGCGTCGGCGGCTGAGCGGGAGCTCCTGGCCGCCGCCGCGGGGGGCGCCCAGTTCGGGCGCGGCTGGCTGGGGGCGGCCAAGGTCCTCGCGGGACGTCCGCGCGAGGGGCTCGCGGACCTGGACGCCGCCCTCGGCCGGGCTCCGGAAGAGGAGGCTCTCGTCTGGCGGGCCGAGGCCTGGAGCGCGCTCGGGAAGCCGGCCAAGGCCCGGGCGGACCTGAAGGCCGCCCTCGGGGTCAACCCCCGCTCCGACTGGGCCCGCCTGGTCCTGTGCCGCCTCGACTGGGAGGCCGGCGACCGGGACGCCGCGGGGGACCGCCTGTCCGGCGTACGTCCGGGGCTCCTGGCCCGGTTGGGCCTTAATAAGGAAGGACTGACCGCCGCCGCTCTGGCCGCCGCCTTCGTCAAGGCCCGGGGCCTGCGCCGGTCGGCGGCTTACCTCGACGCCCTCCTTCCTTAATTGGTAGACTGAGCCCTCTCCGGATGGCGCTTTCTCTCCTCAAAGTCGTAGGGCCGGCCGACGTCATGGACATCGCGTTGGTGGCGGTGCTGGTCTACGCCCTGCTGGTCTGGTTCAAGCGCGCCCGCGCCGCCTTCGTCGCCAAGGGCATCTTGGTCGTGGCCGCCGTGTACCTCTTCGCCCGCACCACCGGCATGGTGATGACGACCGGCCTCTTCCACGCCTTCTTCGCCATCTTGCTCGTGGCTCTCCTCGTCATCTTCCAGGAGGAGCTGCGCAGCCTCTTCGAGCGCATCGCGGTGTGGAGCTTCACCGGCGGCGCCTCGCCCCAGCCGACCGCGCGCCAGGCCGAGCTCATCGTCAAGGCCTGCGGCGACCTGGCCCGCGACCGCATCGGCGCGCTGGTGGTTCTGCACGGCCTCGACCCGCTGGAGCGCCACCTGGAAGGCGGCTGGAGCCTGGGCGGCGAGCTCTCGGAGCCGTTGCTCAAGTCCATCTTCGACTTCCACTCCGAGGGCCACGACGGGGCCGTCATCATCGAAGGCGAGCGCGCCAGCCGCTTCGGCGTGCGCCTGCCGCTGTCCAAGTCCACGGCCAAGCTCGCGGGCCTGGGCACGCGGCACGCGGCGGCCCTGGGGCTCGCCGAGCTGACGGACGCCCTCTGCATCGTGGTCAGCGAGGAGCGCGGGACCATCTCGGCGGCCGAGGGGGGGCGCCTCGAGCCTTTAGACGGGGTGGAGGCCCTGCGCGCCCGCGTCGCGCGCTTCCGCGCCGAGAACGAGCCGACCCCCGCGCGGGACGCCGCGGCCGAGTTCTTCCGCAAGAACGGCCGCGAGAAGCTCATCGCCGGGACGGCCGCGCTGGTGCTCTGGATGGTCCTGGTCCTGGGCGCCAAGGAGTGGCGGCAGACCTTCGAGGTCCCGGTGCGGCTGCGCAACGTCCCCGCGGGGCTCGGCAACCCCCGCCTGTCGCCGCCCGTCGCGAGGCTCACGCTCTCGGGGGCGCTGGGGGACTTCTTCTGGCTCGACCTCGCGGGCCTGGCTGTGCGCGTCGACGCCTCGCAGCTCAAGGAGGGCGTCAGCACCTTGCCGCTCGCCCAGCATCAGGCCGCCCACCCGCCCCGCCTGGTCCTCGAGGAGCTCTCCCCGGATTTCGTCTCGGTCACGCTGTCGAGGGCCCCGTGACCCTCGTGCTGCGTCCCTCGGGCGGCGCGCGGCGCCTGGTGGCCTGGCTGAGCGCCAAGCGCCCCAAGCATTTGACGGTGCTGACGCACGACCACCCGGACCCCGACGCCCTGGCGAGCGCCTGGTGCCTGTGCGTGCTGGCGGCCAAGGTCGGAGGGACCAAGGGCCGCATCGTGTACGGGGGCATCGTCGGGCGCCGCGAGAACCTGACGATGCTCGAGAGCCTCGACGTCCCGGCCTCCCCCATCCGCCCCGGGGACCTCGACTCGGGCTGCATCGCCCTCGTCGACACCCAGCCTCCCTTCCGAAACAACCGCTTCCCTTTCCCCAAGCGCCGCCGCCCCGACATCGTCGTGGACCATCATCCCAAGAACCCCGACACCGGCGCCCGCCTGGCGGTCATCGACACGGCCGTCGGGGCGACGACCACCGTGCTGGTCGAGGCTCTGGCCCTGGCGGGGGTCAAGCCCTCCCGGCGCCTGGCGACCGCGGTCGTCTACGGCATCGGCTCGGAGACCCAGAACCTCGGCCGCGAGACCAGCCCGCGCGACGCGGCCGCCTACACCACCTTCCTGCCGCGCGCCGACTTGAACGCCCTCTGGCGCATCTCGAACCCGCGCCGCCCGGCCTCCTTCTTCGCGAACCTCGCGCGCGGCATCCGCGGCTCCTTCGTCTGGCGCGAGGTCATCGGCGTGCACCTGCGGGAGCTGCCGACGCCCGACCGCGTCGCCCAGATGGCCGACTTCCTGCTGACCTACGAGGGGATGCGCTGGTCGGTGGTGACCGGCCGCTACGCCGGGCGCCTGCACGTGTCGCTGCGCACCACGAGCGTGGACCAGCACGCCGGCCGCGCGCTCAAGCAGATTCTCGGCGGGGGCAACCGCGCCGGCGGCCACCGGATGATGGCGGGGGGCTCGGTCGAGGTCGGCCAGGGGGCGCCCGAGAAGGTCTGGCGCCGGGCCGAAGAGGGGGTCGCCCGGGCCTTCCTGCGCTGGCGCGGCGCGCCGGCCGACGCGCGCCCCGAGCACCCGTTCCGAGAGGCTTGATGCTGGTCTTCGCCGCGCTCGTGGTCCTCGGAATCGTGGGCGCTTTCGTCACTTCGCTGGCCGAGGCCTCGCTCTATTCCATCAGCCGCGCGCGCATCGAGACGCTCAAGCGCCTGCGGCATCCCTCCGGCGAGATCCTCGCCCGCCTGCGCGACGACATCGACCGGCCGGTCGCGACGCTACTCATCCTCAATACCTCCTTCGAGGCCGGCGCGGCCGCCTGGGTCGGCGCGGCGGCGGCGGCGGCCTTCGGCGAGGCCTGGATCGGGGCGGTGTCCGGGGCCTTCACGCTGGCGGTCATCGTGGTCGGCGAGCTGCTTCCCAAAAGCCTCGGCATCAAGCACGCGCATACCGTGGCCCCGGCCATGGCCCGGCCGCTGGCGGCCGTGGTCTGGGCGATGACGCCGCTCGTGCGCCTGTGCGTGGCCGTCACCGACCTCTTCGGCGAGCACCAGCGGATGGCCCACGTCCCCGAGGACGACATCATCAGCCTGGCCGACATGAGCCTCAAGGGCGGCGGCATCCGCTCGCAGGAGGCGCGCTGGGTGGTCAACGCGCTCCACCTCGACAAGCTGGCCGCGCGCGACCTGATGACCCCGGCCCTGGTCGTGATGAGGGTCGCCGCCGACATGCCGCTCAAGATGGCCGCCCCGGAGGCCGAGGTCTGGCGCTTCAGCCGCCTGCCGGTGTTCGAGCCAGCCGACGACGCGCACATCATCGGCGTCGTCGAGCGCCGCCGGGTCTTCCAGGAGCTCGTGGCGGGGGGCGGGGACAAGCCGATGGCGGAGCTGATGCGCCCGGCCGTCTTCATCGAAGATTCCCTCCCCGCCCACACCCTGCTCGACCAGTTCATCAAGCAGCGCGACCACCTCTTCTGCGTGCGGGACGCCTCCGGGCGCTGGAACGGCATCGTCACGCTCGAGGACGTGCTCGAGGCCCTGCTCGGCCAAGAGATCGTCGGCGAGCAGGACCTCTACGAGGACATGCAGCAGGCCGCGCGCGAGGCCCAGCACACGCAGGCCCTGGCCGCCGACCTCAAGGCCGCCGGCGCCCTCATCGAGGTCGTCGCCGTCGAGAAGGGGGCGGCTTTGGCCGGCAAGCCCTTAAAGGACGCGGCCCTGCCGCAGGGCGTCGTGGTCGGCACCATCCTGCGCCGCGGCCTCGTGGTCGTGCCCCACGGCAAGACGCGCCTCATGCCCGGGGACCGGGTCACTTTGATCGGAAAGAAGGACGACGTGGAGCACGCCAAGCACAGGCTCGTCGCCGTGCCGGCGCCCGCGTCAGGAGCTTAAGATGAGGAAGAACCCCAAGATCCGGCTGCCCGAGCGCATCGCCCGCCTCGAGGACGTCGCCTACAACCTGTGGTGGAGCTGGAACGTGTCCGCGCGCGGCCTCTTCAAGGCCCTCGACCGGACGCTGTGGCAGACCACGCACCACAACCCGGTGGCGGTCCTCGTCCAGTGCCACCCCGACAAGATCGAGGCCCGGGCCAAGGACCCGGCCTTCCTCCAGTGGTACGACTCCGTCGTCGCCCAGTTCGACGAGTACATGGGCGAGGCCAAGCCTTGGTTCAAGGTGAAGCACCCCGAGGCGCGGCGCCCGGTGGCCTACTTCTCGGCCGAGTTCGGCGTGCACACCTCGCTGCCCATCTACTCGGGCGGCCTGGGCGTGCTCGCGGGCGACCACTGCAAGACCGCTTCCGACCTGGGCGTGCCGCTCGTGGGCGTGGGCTTCATGTACCCCCAGGGCTACGTCCAGCAGCGCGTCGGCGTCGAGGGCTGGCAGCAGAACCTCTACGCGCACATCGACTGGTCGACCTCGCCGGTGCGCCCGGCCTTCACGCCGGACGGCCAGCCCTGCGTGCTGCGCCTGAGCCTGGGCGGCTGGCCGCTGCACGTCGCGGTCTGGCGCGTCGACGTCGGCCGCGTGCCGCTGTTCCTCATGGACACGAACGTCGAGGGCAACGACCCCGGCGACCGCGAGATCTCGGGGCGCCTCTACGGCGGCGACTCGATGATGCGCCTGCGCCAGGAGCTGGTGCTCGGCATCGGCGGCACGCGCGTCCTGCGCGCGCTCGGCATCGACGCCGAGGTGTTCCACGCCAACGAGGGCCACGCGGCCTTCCTGCTCCTCGAGCGCCTGCGCGAGCGCGTCGAGGCCGGGATGAGCCTCACGGACGCCAAGGCCGAGGTCGCCCGCTCGACGGTGTTCACGACCCATACGCCCGTGGCCGCCGGCCACGACGTGTTCCCTGAGGACGTCATCGAGCAGTACTTCAAGAACTATTGGCCCTCGCTCGGGATGGACAAGGAAGCCTTCCTGGACTTGGCCCGCACGCCGGGCAAGAAGGGCTGGAACATGTCGGCCTTGGCCCTGCGCCTGGCCGGCCGCGCCAACGGCGTGAGCCGCCGCAACGGCGTCGTCGCGCGCGAGATGTGGAAGGACCTCTGGCCGGACCGCAAGGCCGAGGACGTGCCGATCTCGCACGTCACCAACGGCGTCCACCTGCCGACGTGGCTCAGCCAGCGCATGAACGAGCTCTATTCGACCCACCTGGCCGCGGACTGGCGTCAGCGCCAGGACGACCCGGCGCTGTGGGCCAAGGTCGAGGACGTGCCCGACGAGACCCTGTGGACCGTGCACCTGCGCTGCAAGCGGGACCTGCTCAACTTCGTGCGCGAGCAGGCGCGCTCGCGCTGGCAGGCCGAACGGGCGGAGGCCAGCCAGGCGCTGGCCGGCGGGGCGCTCTTGGACCCCGATGCGCTCACCATCGGCTTCGCGCGGCGCTTTGCGCGCTACAAGCGGGCGACGCTCATCCTCCAGGACTTGGAGCGCCTCAAGAAGCTCATGCTCGACCCCTGGAAGCCCGTGCAGCTCGTCTTCGCCGGCAAGGCCCACCCGGCCGACGACGGCGGCAAGCAGCTCATCCAGCAGATCTACAAGCTGGCCAAGGACCCGGCCATCGGCGGGCGCATCGCGTTCATCGAGGACTACGACATGCACAAGGCCCGCTACCTGGTGCAGGGCGTGGACCTGTGGCTCAACAACCCGCTCTTCCCGCTCGAGGCCTGCGGCACGAGCGGCCAGAAGGCCGCCGCCAACGGCGTGCCGAACCTCTCCATCCTCGACGGCTGGTGGGAGGAGGGCTACAACCGGGAGAACGGCTGGGCCCCGAAGGGCTCCGAAGGCCTGCCCGACGACAAGCGGGACGCGGCCGACGCGGCGGCCATCTACCAGGTGCTCGAGGAGCAGATCGTCCCGCTCTTCTTCGAGCGCAACCAGAAGGGCGTGCCGACGGGCTGGGTCAGCGTGATGAAGAACTCCATCAAGACCACCGCGCCGCAGTACTGCGCGTCGCGCATGGTCAAGGACTACACGGAGAAGCTCTACTACCCGGCGGCGGAGCCGGCGCTGACCGCGCGGTAGCGGGGAGTTTACGCGCTTCGGGCGCGTGGGTTCGAGGATTCCCAACTGCGGGAATCCTCGAACCTGCTCTCAATGAACGACAAAATCGGGAATTCCGTTCGAATGATCCACAACTTCGGTCAAAATAGCGATTAATTCTAAATCGAAAAAACTTAGCCTAAGCTAAGTTCAGGTCCTCCTCCCATCGGCGGAGCTCATCCTCCTCGGATTTGGATGGGAAAAATCCTGAACTACGAAACTTGGCCGTTGATGCAGAGGAGGTTCGAGAATCGCGCCGTTTGCGATTCTCGAACCCACGCGCCCGAAGCGCGTAAATAGCTCCACAAGGTGTTTATCAGCACCCGCCTGGCGTCCGTCCCGCTCTCTCAGCGCTTCTCCTCCTCGCGGCCCGGGGCGGGCGGTCCTTTCTTGACGCCCCCCTTGGCTCCGCCGTTGACCTTGGAGCGTTCGCCGACGCGCGGCGTCCCCGCCGCGTCGCGGAGGTCGTCTTCCAGGAGCAGCGGGCGCTCGCGCTCGGCTTCGGCGAGCGTGAAGCCGTAGAACAGGGCGACCTTCTTCCAGTCGAGCCCCGCGGCGTGCGTCTTAAGCACCTCCGCCGTCGGCCGTCCGGACCGCCGGGCGATGGCCAACACGTGGCGGACCTCGAGCCAGGTGAGCTTGCCCGCGCGCAGCTCGAAGACCTCGGCCTGGGTGACGGCGAACTCCAGGGCCAGCTTCTCGCCCCGCCGGCGCTCGGCCTTGTTCTTCCAGGCGGGCGCCGCAGGCGGCGTCTCCACCTTGACGGGTTCCTGGGGAGGCCTCGGCGGCTCCTCCTTCGCCCCGGCCGGCGCCAAGACCAGGAGCGCGGCCAGCATGCCGGAGATCCTCATGGTCCCTCCACCCCGCGCTTCGGGCGCGGGGGTCCGTAAGGATAGGGTAGCTCCCCGGCCTCAAAGGACGGTCAAATCCGGATGACAGGCATTTGTGTTGCTCCACGGCGGACGTGCCTCCAATCGAGCTCAAACGCCAGCATCAGACCCTGAGGGCCCGGGTCTCCCGTCTCAGGGAGGCTCTGGCCGCGCCCGGGGACCAGCGCGCGGCGCTGGCCTCCGCCGTGGGCGAGCTGCTGCCGGAACTGTTCCAACATGAATCAGGGGAGGCCGCCCGGCTAGGACCCCTGCTCGAGGGGCGTCCGGCGAGCCTGCGGGTGCGGGTCGAGGGGGAGCATCTGACCCTGCGGTCCTTGGCGCGCGATCTTCAGCTCGTCCTCCAAAACCCCAACCTCTATCCTTATGAACACCTGGCTCGCCTGAGCCGGGGCCTGGCCGACGGCCTGAGCGCCCACATCGATTTCGAGGAAGGGGCGGTCCTGCCCCCCGCGGTTTAACCAGGAGACCCATGGACGCAGCGCTCGCTCATACGCCGGTGGAAGAAGGTCGGGAGGACCCGGGCAAGCTCGGCCTGTGGCTCTTCATCGTCTCGGAGGTCCTGCTCTTCGGAGGACTGTTCGCCTCCTATTTCATGACCCGCTGGGGCTCGGACGTGTGCCGCCTGGGCGCCCCGGCCTGGCCCGAGGGCACCGCCCACACGACTTTGCGCCTGGCGGCGCTCAACACGCTCATCCTCATCACGAGCTCCTACACCGTGGTCCGGGCCCTGCTGGCGGCCCGGCGCGGGAAGGCGGGCGCCTTCCGGCTCAACATGGGCGCCACGGTGGCTCTGGCGGCGGGGTTCTCGGTGGTCAAGGCCTTCGAGTACTCCATCAAGGTCCATCACGGCTTCACGCCGGGCGGCGAGTTCGCGCTGGCCAACCCCGGCTACCGCGTGTTCTTCTCCTATTACTTCCTGATGACCGGCCTGCACGGGGTCCACGTGGTGGTGGGGATGATCTGGAACTCGCTTCTGATGGTCTCTCAGGAGAACGGGACCCCGGCCTTCCCGCGGAAGGTCGAGTTCGCGGCGCTCTACTGGCATTTCGTCGACGTCGTCTGGGTGTTCTTGTTCCCTCTGTTCTACCTGGTGTGACCATGACCAACGAAACCGTCTCCGAAGACCGTCTGTACCTGGGCGTCTACCTGGCGCTCTTGGCGCTGACCGCCGTCACCGTGGGGTCCGCGCTGATGGGACTCAGCCCCCTCCTGGCCGTGACCTTCGCGGTCGGCGTGGCGGCGATGAAGGCCTCGCTCATCGGCTGGTACTTCATGCACCTCTCCCACGAGCGGGCGCTCATCTACGGGGTGGCCGCCGCCGGCGTCATCGCGGTCGTCATCCTGGCCGTGGGCATCCTCCCGGACATCGCGCTCAAGCTATGACCCGGGACGCGCGCATCAAGGCGGGCCTGACGGCCGCCGTCGCGGCGACGGTCCTCGCCGCGGCGGGGGGCCTGCTCGCCTCGCGCGCGCGCGGGAGCCTCAAGCCCGTCACGGGGCCGGTGGCCTTCTCCGCCCCGACGGTCTCGTCGGCGGACCTCAAGGGCCGGCCCTACGTGGCCGACTTCGTCTTCACCCGCTGCGGCGGCCCCTGCCCGCTCTTGTCGGCGAACATGGCGCGCCTGCAAAAGCGCCTCCCGGCGGCCGTGCGCCTGGTGAGCTTCACGGTGGACCCCGAAAACGACACCGACGCCGTCCTCGCCGCCTACGCCGCCCGCCACGGCGCCGAGCCGGGCCGCTGGCTGTTCGCGCGCCTGGCCCCCCGCGAGCTCTATGAGCTGGTCAACGCGGGCTTCCATCTGCCGGTCTACATCGACCCCAAGGCGGCGCCCGCCAACCGCTCCATCCACACGACGAAGCTGGTCCTCGTGGACGGCGCAGGCCGCGTGCGCGGCTACTACGACGGGCTGGCCGAAGGGTCTTTGGACGAGCTCGTGCGCGACGCGCTGCGGCTCTTAAAAGAGGGTGCGCCCTCCTCGGAGAAAGAGAATGTCTGATTGGAAGAAGGCCGTCCCCCTCATCAGTCTGGCCTCGGCGGCCCTGGCGCTGGCGCTCTTCAACGCCCTCGAGTGGGTGCACCTGATGCCGGGCGTGCAGGCGGCCAAGGAAGCGGCCATCGTGGACTCCGCCTTCGGCAACGTCATCTTCATCACCGTCATCATCTTCTCGGTCGTCGTCGCGGCCATCCTCTATATGGTCGTCTTCTTCCGCGCCGGCCCCGGCCAGGAGGAGGGCGCGCGCTTCGACGCGAGCCCCGGCAAGATGGTCGAGGTCGTCTGGCTGGCCGCGAGCTGCGTCCTGACCTTCGGCCTGGCCGCCTACGGCTCGGAGGAGTTCCTCCACCTGCGCCACGACTCGCGCGCCGACCTCGACGTCCAGGTGAAGGCCGCCCAGTGGTCCTGGGAGTTCTTCTACCCGTCCCAGAACGTCAACGCGGCCGAGCTGATCCTGCCGCTCGGCAAGCGCGCGCGCATCTCCATCACCTCGGAGGACGTCGTGCACTCCTTCTGGGTGCCGGCGTTCCGGCTCAAGCAGGACGCCCTGCCGGGCCGCGTGACCACCCTCTATGTGACGCCCACCGTCAAGGGCGAGTACGACGTCGTCTGCGCCGAGCTGTGCGGCCTCGACCACTCCGTGATGCGCGGGAAGGTCCTGGTCGTCGACCCTGAGGAGTTCGAGGGCAAGCTCAAGGGCGAGGCCTGGTAACCATGAAGCTTCTGACCGCCGTCGTCGCGTTCGCCGCCGTCACCGGGGCGGGCGTCTGGGCGCTGCAGGGACCCATCGGCCAGGAGGCCGCCGTCCTGGTCTCCTATCTGGCCGGCTTCCTCTCCTTCCTGTGGCTCGTGGGCGGCGGGGCGGCCTTCCTCGACTGGCTCCACGGCCGGCACACCGACCACCACGCCGGGGGGCCGGCGGGGTTCAACTTGGACCACAAGGTCATCGGCATCCAGTACATCGCGGTCAGCATGCTGGTGCTGGCGGTGTCGGGGCTCATGGCGCTCATCATGCGCGCCGAGCTGGCGCGCCCGGGCATCCAGTTCCTTTCCCACGACAACTACAACGCCGTGATGACCATGCACGGCATCGGCATGGTGGTCGTCGCTCTGACCGCCATCGTCGGCGGCCTGGGCAACTACGTGGTGCCCATCACCATCGGCGCCAAGGACATGGCCTTCCCGCGCTTAAACGCCCTGAGCCTCTGGATCCTCCCGCCGGCCGTCCTGATGCTCTTGGCCGCGCTGGCCCTGGGCGGCATGGACACAGGGTGGACCGCCTATCCGCCGCTGGCGACGCGCGGCGGGGTGGGGAAGATGTTCTTCCTGCTCGCCTTCGTGACGGTGGGCTTTTCCTCCATCTTCGGCGGCGTCAACACGCTGACCACCATTCTGACGATGCGCGCCAAGGGGATGACGCTGCGGCGCCTGCCCATCTTCGCCTGGTCGATGTTCTCGGCCGGCGTCATCATGGTGATGGCGACCTCGGTGGTGGCGGCGTCGCTGATCATGTCGGTCTCCGACCGCGCCTTCGGGACGACCTTCTTCAACGCGGCGGGCGGGGGGACGGCGCTCTTGTACCAGCACCTGTTCTGGTTCTACTCGCACCCCGCCGTCTATATCATGATTCTGCCCGCCTTCGGGGTCATCCTCGAGATCCTCCCGGTCTTCTGCCGCAAGCCCCTGTTCGGCTATAACTTCGCCGCCGCCTCCTTCGTGGGCATCGTGGCGCTGAGCTTCGTCGTCTGGGCGCACCACACGTTCACGAGCGGGATGTGGGACCTCTTGAAGATCCCCTTCATGGTCCTGACCGAGATGATCTCCATCCCGACCGGAGTGGTCTTCCTGAGCGCGCTGGGGACCATGTGGGCGGGCCGCATGCGGCTGCGCGCGCCGATGCTGTGGGCGCTGGGCTTCCTGTGCCACTTCCTCGTGGGCGGCCTCACCGGCATCTTCCTGGCGGACGTCCCCACCGACATCCACCTGCACGACACGCTCTTCGTCGTCGCGCACTTCCACTTCACCATCGTCGGCGGGACCATCTTCTCGTTCTTCGCCGGCTTCTACTACTGGTACCCGAAGATGTTCGGGCGCATGGCCGACGAGACCTTGGCCAAGGCGCATTTCTGGCTCTTCTCCGTGGGCTTCAACACGATCTTCCTGCCGCTCTTCTACGTGGGGACGCAGGGCGGGCCGCGGCGCACCGCGGACTATCCGCCCGAGTTCGCGCGCCCGGAGATGATCGCCTCGGTGGGCGCCGCGTTGGCGGGCCTGGCCACCTTGGTGTTCTTCTATAACGCCCTGCGCTCGCTGTGGGCCGGGGCGCCGGCCGGGCCGAACCCCTGGCAGGCCAAGACCCTCGAGTGGACGGTTTCCTCGCCGCCGCCGGCGGAGAATTTCGCCTCGGCGCCCCAGGTGACGGACGCCCCCTACGACTACGGCGTCGTGGACGCCGCCGCCTGACCCCCGTCAGAGAAGCAGGCCAAATCCCGGGTTTGGCAATACTGTTGCTCTATGGGATGGTGCCATGGACCAACACCTCCCGAACCGCCAAACGGCCTTTAAGGCTCTAGCCTCGCTCAAGCTCACCTTGGCCTGCATCGGCCTCCTGATGCTCCTCATCACCGCTTGCACCTTGGAGCAGGCTACCTTGGGCACCTTCGGGAGCGTCCAGAAGTACTTCCGCAGCGCCTTCCTTTATATGTCCCTGGGGCCGGTCCGCCTGCCCTGGTTCCCGGCGGGAGGCGTGGTCGGGACGGCGCTGCTCGTGAACTTGGTGGCCGGGTTCCTGACCCGTTTCGAGTGGAGCCGCCGCAAGGCCGGCATCTACCTGACCCACCTGGGGCTCGTCGTCCTCGTCCTCGGGGAGTTTCTGACCGGCATGACGGCCGTCGAGTCCCGCCTGGCCTTCGAGGAGGGGCAGTCGGCCAACTACGTCGAGAACCCCCGCGCCGACGAGCTCTACCTGGTGGACGCTTCGGACGCCGCGACCGACACGGTCTACGCCCTGCCCACGACGGGCCTCAAGCCGGGGCGCGTCCTGAGCCGCGAGGGCTGGCCTTTCACGCTGACGGTGCGCGAGGCGTTCGCCAACGCCTCGGTGGCCGACCGCCCCGCGGTGGCCGGGCTGCCGCCTTCCTTGGCCGACCAGGGCATCGGGCCGATGGTGCTAGTCCGGGCCCAGAGCCCCGTCTCCCGCGACGACGAGCGGGACCTGCCGGCGGCGTTCGTGGAGGTCAAAGAGGCGGGCCGGAGCCTCGGCACCTGGCTGGCCGCGGCGGCCATCGACCGGCCGCAGACCTTCACGGCGGGCGGGCGCACCTGGGTCCTGGGAATCCGCTCCGCGCGCCGCTACCTGCCGTTCACGCTGACCTTGAAGGACTTCCGCCACGACGTCTACCCCGGCACGAACGTCCCGAAGAACTTCTCGAGCCTGGTGCGCCTCACGAACCCCGCCAACGGCGAGGACCGCGACGTGCTCATCTGGATGAACAACCCGCTGCGCTACATGGGCCGGACGTTCTACCAGGCCAGCTTCGGCAAGGGGGACACGCTCTCGGTCCTGCAGGTGGTGGAGAATCCCGCGTGGCTCCTGCCCTACGTCTCCTTCGGGCTGATGTCCTTGGGGCTCCTGATCCACTTCCTCTCGACGCTCCTGTCCTTCAAGCCCGTCGGCGCGGCCCCGGCGCCCAAGGGCGGCTGGCCGCTGCCGGCCTTGAAGAAGACCGCGGTCGCGGCGCTCGTCCTCGCCGCCTGCGTCCCCGGGGCCCGGGCTTCGGACCTCTCCGAGTTCGGGCGCCTGCCGGTCTTGGACGGCGGCCGCGTGAAGCCGCTCGACACCGTAGCCCGCACGGCCCTCCTCGAGCTCCGCGGCAAGCAGAGCCTCCGGCACGAAGGCCGGTCCCTCAAGCCCGTCGAATGGCTGCTCGAGGTGGCGGCCCGGCCCCGCGAGGCCGACCGCATCGAGGTCTTCCGCATCGACGACCCCGACGTGCTGGGGCTGTTGGGGCGCCGCGGCGACCGCCGCTGGTTCTCGTTCGAGGACGTCGGCCCGAAGGCGGCCGAGCTCGACGCCCAGGCCCAGCGGGCCGACTCGGTGGAGCCGGGGCAGCGCACCCGCTTCGAGCGCGCCGTGCTCGAGCTCCATGGGAAGGTCTCGCTCTACCAGCGCCTCAAGAACACCTTCAGCTTGGACGACACCGCCGCCGCGGCGGCCGAGCTTTCGGCCTTCGAGGCCGCGCGGGCCGAAGGCCCCTCCTCGCAGCGCCTCTTGGCCTTCGCCCAGCGCTGGCAGTTTTTGGCCGAGGCGGCCGCGTTCCGCCCCGTGCCGCCCGCCGCGGGCGCGGCGGCCGAGGCGTGGACGTCGACCGGGGAGTCCTTGTCGGCGGCCCTCATGTCCCGCGCCCCGCTGCCGGCGGCCCTGACGGCCTACGCCGCCGCGCTCGACGCCTGGCGCGCCGGCGACCGGCCCGCCTTCGCGGCCAAGACCCGCGAGCTGACGGCCCTCCTGGCGGCCGAGCGCCCGAAGGAGTCCGGCTGGGCCCGCCGCGAGGCGGCCTTCAACGCCGCCTCGCCCTTCACGCTCGGGATGGCCCTCTACGTGCTGGTCTTCCTGGCCGCCTGCGCGTCCTGGCTGGCCTGGCCTGAGAGGCTGCGCCAGGCCGCCTTCTGGCTGATGGCGGCGGCCCTGCTGGTCCACACCGCGGGCGTCGTGGGCCGCATGGTCATCCAGGGCCGCCCGCCGGTGACGAACCTCTACTCCTCGGCGGTCTTCGTCGGCTGGGGCGCGGCCCTGTTGGCGCTGGGCCTCGAGGCCTTCCATCGGCGCGGGGCGGCCGCGGCGGTGGGCTCGGCGGTCGGCTTCTGCACCTTGCTCGTCGCCCACCATCTGGCGATGAGCGGCGACACGCTCGAGATGATGCAGGCGGTCTTGGACTCGAACTTCTGGCTCTCCACGCACGTCATCACCATCACCATCGGCTACAGCGCGACCTTCCTGGCCGGCGCGCTGGCGCTCGGCTGGATCGGCGCGACGGCCCTCGGGAAGCTCTCGAAGGAGGGTTCGCGCTCGCTCACGCAGATGACCTACGGGACGCTGTGCTTCGCGATGCTCTTCAGCTTCGTGGGCACGGTCCTCGGCGGCATCTGGGCCGACCAGAGCTGGGGGCGCTTCTGGGGCTGGGACCCCAAGGAGAACGGGGCGCTCTTGCTGGTGCTGTGGGTCGCGGCCATCCTCCACGCGCGCTGGGCCGGCGTGGTGCGCGAGCGGGGCATGATGGTGATGGCCGTGTTCGGCAACGTCGTCACCGCGATGGCCTGGTTCGGCGTCAACATGCTCGGCGTGGGCCTGCACTCCTACGGCTTCATGGACAAGGCGGTCGTCTGGCTGGCCCTCTTCACGGCCTCGCAGTTCGCCGCAATGGCGGTGGGCTCGCGGGTCGGGCAGCCGGGAGACGCCGCGTGAAGGCCCGCCGCCCCCCGACCGCCGCGGACCTCGCGCAGGTCCGCGCGGACCACGAGGCCATCGCCGCGCACCTCAAGCGCCATCAGGAGGCGCTGGTGGGTTTCGAGCTCTCAAACGCCTTGGGCGAGCTCGAGGAGTTCGCGCGCCGCCTGCGCCGGCACATCCGCTTGGAGGAGGACATCCTGCTGCCGGCCTACGAGGCCCTGGGCGCCGCGCCGCGCGGCGGGAAGGCGGAGTTCTTCGCAGACGAGCACCGCAAGATCGAGGCCAAGGTGGCGGAGCTTTTGGCGTCGGTGCGGGGCTTGAGCTCCGGTTCGACACCGCGCTCGGCGGTGGTGGCCCTCATCGAGCGCGAAGCGCGCCTTAAGGAGCTTTTGAGCCACCACGAGCAGCGCGAGGAGATGTTCATGATCCGGCTCCTCGAGAAGTCTTTGGGGGGGAAATGAGGCCCGGCGCCAACGGCCCCATCGGGTCGGCCGACGACTTCCACCGCGAGGCGCGCCAGGCGCGCTCCCACGGCGCGGGCTTCAAGGGCCTGGACTTCGCCAAGGCGCCGCTGTTGGTCATCTGGGAGTCCACGCGCTCCTGCGCGCTGGCCTGCAAGCACTGCCGGGCGGCGGCGCTCATGGGCCGCGACCCCGAAGAGCTCACCACGGCGGAGGGCTTCCGGATCATCGACGAGGCCGCCGCGATGGGCACCCCGCTCTTCATCGTCTCGGGGGGCGACCCGCTGCAGCGGCCGGACCTGCCGGAGCTCATCCGCCACGGCAAGGAGCGGGGCCTGCGCATGGGCACCATCCCCGCCGCGACGCCGCGCCTCACGCGCGAGCGCCTGGCCGAGCTCAAGGCGGCCGGGGTGGACCAGGTGGCTTTCAGCCTCGACGCGCCCTCGGCGGCGGCGCACGACGGCTTCCGCGGCGTGGACGGCTCCTTCGCGAAGGTCCTCGAGGCCGTGGGCTGGGCGCACGAGCTGGACATCCCCGTCCAGATCAACACCTGCTTCGCAGCCTGGAACTTCAAGGACTTAGACGCCATGGCGGAGATCGTGCAGGGACTGGGCATCGTCTTCTGGGAGGTCTTCTTCCTCGTCCCCACCGGCCGCGGGAAGGCCATGGACGGCCTGAGCGCGGAGCAGTTCGAGCACGCCTTCGCGAAGCTCTACGCCCTCTCGCAGAAGGTCAAGTTCGTGGTGAAGCTCACCGAGGCCCAGCACTACCGCCGCTACACGGTCCAACAGGAGACCCTCCGCCGCCGCGCGGGCGCCGCCCCTGCCCGGCCGACGATGGGCGCCTCCGCTCCGGCGGTTAACGCCGGCAAGGGCTTCCTGTTCGTAGACCACCGCGGCGACGTGTACCCCTCGGGTTTCCTGCCCATGGTCATCGGCAACGTCCGCAAGGCGACGCTTCAGTCCCTCTATCGCGAGCACCCGCTGATGCTCGGGCTCCGCGACCCGGCCCGCCTGACGGGCAAGTGCGGGGTCTGCGAGTTCCGGGTCGTCTGCTCCGGCTCCCGGGCCCGCGCGTACGCGATGACGGGGGACCCTTTCGGGGCCGAAGAGGCTTGCGCCTACGAACCGGTGGCCGAGGCTGGCAAATCCGTTGCGTAATAGCGTTCGAGGTCCCATGAGCGAAGCGGCACACAGCACGCGCGAAACCCTCGACAAAGACCACCGGGTCTTCGAGCGGCTCGCCGACGCCCTGGACCGGAGCCGCCTGCGGCCCCCGGCCGAGATGCGCGAGCTCGTGGCCGCGACCTTGGGGGTCCTCGAGCCGGCCCTCAAGTCCCACGAGGCCCTCGAGACGGCCCTGATGGGCGACGTGAAAATCCGCCGCCCCGGCCTCACCGAAGGGCTCCGCGTCGCCTCGCTCCAGCACGACGCCATCGCCTCGCTCCTGAAGGATTTGCGCATCATCCTCTCCGAGCCCGGGCGCTACCGCGCCGAGCACATGGCGTCCTTGACCTTCCTGTTGGCCCGCAACCTCCGCGAGCACCTGCGCTACGAGGAGGAGATGCTCTGGTCGGCCCTGCCGGAAGGCGGGCCCGCGGCTCCGGCCTCCTCCTTCGAAGACCTGCGCCGGCTCGAGACGCTGCTGGGGAGGCTCTGATGAAGGTCCAGCGCACCTTGACCTCCTGGCTCTCGCGCCAGCACGACGTTTTCCGCGGCATGCTCGGCGAGATGGAGACCTCGCTGCGCGACGACGCCGACGCGGCGCGTTTTAAGACCTTGCTGGTGCGCCTGCTGGCGCTCCTCTCCGCGCACGAAGCCGTCGAACGCGACCTGCTCTACCCGGCCGTCTTGGAGCACGTCAAGCCCTTGGACCCCCGCCTCATCGACCTGTTCCAGGAGGGCCACGAGCGCATCCACGACAAGATCGAGGCCCTGCGTTCGGCGCTCGAGGACAAGGATGCCGCCTTGGGGCGCCTCGTCGCCGGCGCCGACTTCATCGCGCTCCTGCGGGAGCACCTCGAGGAGGAGGAGCAGACCCTGTTCCCTTTGGCCGACTCCCGCGTCCCGAAGGCGGTGTTGACCGAGCTGGGCGCGCGCGCCGAGGGCGCGGCGACGGCGGCCGGGAGGCGTCCGTGAAGGCCGTCTTCGTCGTCGGGATGAGCCACCTGGCGACCCCCGTCTCGGTCCGCGAGGGCCTGGCGGTGCGTCCGGGGACCCTGCCCGCCGAGACCGCGGCCTTGAAGGAGGCCTGCGGCTTAGACGAGGCCGTCCTCCTCGGCACCTGCTCCCGATTCGAAGTCTACGCCGCGGCCTCCGACGAGGCGGCGCCGGAACGGGTGAAGGCCTGGCTCGCGGCGCGCGCCGGCCGGGACGTCGACGCCTACGCCTACCTGCACGTGCGCGAGGAGGCCGTGCGGCACCTATTCCGCGTCGCGGCGGGGCTCGACAGCTGGATCGTGGGTGAGACCGAGATCCTCGGTCAGGTGAAGGCCGCCTACGCGGGCGCCCAGGCCGCGAAGACCGCGGGCCGCGTGATGAACATCCTCTTCCAGAAGGGTATCGGCGCCGGCAAGGCCGTGCGCTCGGGCACCAGCATCGCCTTGGGGCTCCGCTCGGTGGGCGGCGCTGCGGCCATCCTCGCGCGCAAGCTCTTCGGCGAGAACGGCGCGCGCCGGGTCGTCGTGTTCGGGGCCGGGCAGATGGCCCGCACGGCCGCCGAGCACCTCATCGCCAAGGGCGTCGACTCCCTCACGGTGGCCAACCGCACCTACGAGAAGGCCGTCGAGCTGGCCGAGGCCCTGGGCGGCAAGGCCGAGCGCTTCGAGGACGCCCTGGGCCGCCTCGAGGACGCCGACGTCGCCGTGTTCTCCACCTCTTCGACCGGGTTCATCGCCGACCAGGC
>SCTT01000189.1 GCA_004322435.1 bacterium | reverse complement strand
GGGCGTCAACACGTTCAAGCCGGACGCCGCGGTGGTGGATTTGGACCTGCAGGGCGGCGGGGGGAAGATCGTGTACCGCGTGCTGCGCGCCGGTCGGCGCGAGGACCACGATGGGGATGTCGCGCGAGACGGGGTTCACGCGCAGCACGCGGTACACGATCTTCCCCCCGCCGCCCTGCAGGTCCAAATCCACCACCGCGGCGTCCGGCTTGAACGTGTTGACGCCCGCGCCGCCCGAGACCGCGTCCGAACGCAGCTCCACCTTGCAGCCGGCGGCCTCGAACATCCCCTTGAGCTGGCGCGTGAACTCGAGGTGTCCGTCGACGAGGAGGATGCGCTTGGGCGCCCCCTGCGCGGCGTCGGCGGGCTTCGGCGCCGGCGCGGGCGCGGGCGCGGCGCCCGAGGGCGCCGCCGGGTCCACTCCGGGGATGGGGATGTTCTCCACGCGGTGATGTTAGCCCGGCCGGGGCTCCCGCATCAATAGTCGAGGCGCTTTAAGTCCGCGCCCGGGAAGTAGTGCGCGAGGATGGTCCGGAAGTCCTGGCCCTTGAGCGCGCGCCCCAGAGCGCCGTACTGACACAGCCCGACGTTGTGGCCCCAGCCGCCGCCGTACACGAGGAGCTCCACGAGCCGACCCTTCGCGTCCCGCTCCGCCTCGAGCAGGAACATCGTGTCCCGCAAAGACGACGTCGAGAACACCCCGCGCACGCCCGCTTCCTTGTCGACGACCACCCTCCCCTTGGTCCCCTCGAAGGCGACCTTGTTGACGTTGCCCGAGACGCTGCGCTGGAGGATGCGCACGCGCTTCAAGGTCCCGACCCCGCCGCGCTTGCGGCGCTTGAGGCGCTCCTCGAGGTCCTTGACGTCGATGGCGCGGGACCAGCGGAAATGAGACGGGTGCATGTATTCGGGGATGTTGCAGTACACCGCCGGGTTGGTCTTGAGCCAGCGGTCGTTCTCCCAGGGGCTCTTCGGCTCGGGGACCCCGCCGTCGGCGTCCTTGGCGCCGGTCAGGTACGCCGCCTTGAACCAGCCGCCGGTCTCGGCGGACGCCTGCGTGTGGCCGCCGCAGTTCGAGGAGTAGGGCGTCTGCGCGAGCTTGCCGGCGTACGTCAGCGCCAGCGCGTGAGTCTCGTCCACCGCGCGCCGCCCCTTATCGGTCTCGGCCGCGACCCCCCCGTAGACCTGGCAGTGCTGGCCGTCGCAGAGGTCGTAGCCGCTCTTATGGTGCGGCTTCCAATGGTCTTTGACGATGAGGGCGTGGTTGCGCGCGATGACGGCCTGGGCCTTGAGCGCCTCGGTGTGGAACTTGCCGGGCATCTCCTCGTTGACGACGCCGTAGAGGTAGTCCTCGAGGGCCACGATGTTGACGAGGGTGAGCCCCGCGCGGCCGGCGCCGCGGAGCTCCAGGGCGCCTTTGAGCTGGCGGTCGCCCTGGACCGCCCACGCCGTCCCCTGCGCGATGTCGAGGCGCTGGACGATGAGGGAGCGGCCGGCCTCGAGCGGGCGCACGCCGAGCGCCTTCTTGAACCCGGCCTTGCGGGCGCCGGAGGCGTCGTAGACCTCGTAGCCGGAGCCCTTCCGCGCCCGCCGCGCCGTCCACGCCTCCTTGGCGGGACCTGCGAGGAGGCGTTTCCCGCCGGCCGGGTCGTAGAGCTCGAAGGGCCCGTCGCAGAGGAAAGCGACCTCGGGCCGCGGCGCGGGCTTGCCCAGGTTCGTCGTGCCCACCGCGACGCGCAAGAGCGGAGCGCGGCCCGGCTGGGCCGGGACGACCGGCAAAAACGACTTGAGGGTCCGCGCCGGGACGATCTCCTCGGGCCGGCGCGTCAGGGAGGCGCGCAACGCCGCGGACTCGCGCTTGGCCGTGGGGTTCTTCGAATCGGCCGAGAGGACCTTCACGTATTGGCGCCAGGCGTCGTTGGCTCGTCCGAGGCGCTTGTACGCCGCGCCGAGGGCCAGGCGCGTCTCAAGATAGGTCCCGTCGGCCTCGATGGCCCTCTCCCAGGCCGTCGCGGCGGCCTCGTCTTCGCCCAGGGCCTCGCGGGCGCGGGCCAGGTGGGCGAGGACCAGGGCGTCCGTGGGCTTGGCGGCGGCGGCGCGCTGGGCGGCGGCCGCCGCTTCCCGAGGGCGCCCCGCCTTGAGTTCGAGGCGCGTGAGCCCCAAGAGGGCTTGCACGTTCGCCGGGGCCGAGGTCAGCGCGGCCTCGAAGGCCTTGCGCGCGCCCGGGACGTCCCCGGCCCGGCCCGCCTCCCAGCCCAGCGCCGAGAGCGCGTCGGGGTCCCCGGACTTAGCCGCCTCGGCGAAGAGCGCGGCGGCCTTCTTGTGGTCCTCCGCCTCGCGCCACGCGGCGGCGGCGTCGAGGGCCGAGGCGGGGTCCTTCGGGTCGGCGCGATAGTCGGCCTCGAATTCCCGGGCGGCCCGCTCCACCTCGCCGCGGCGCCACAGCGCGGCCGCGGCTTCCGCGCGCGGGGAGCGGGCGGAGGCGGGGAGGGCCAGCAGGAGGGCCAGCGGCGCGGAGAGCACGTCGGATTTTACTTTTTACCCTCCCTCTCCCGCTTGCGGGAGAGGGGTGGGGTGAGGGCCCTCACCCCGACCCTCTCCCACTTCGTGGGAGAGGGAGACCAGAAAAGACCCGCCCCCGGCTGGCGCCGGGGGCGGGGTTTCCGGAGAGGCCTCCTTTAAAGGAGGAAGAGCATCTCCCGGTACTTCGGGAACGGCCACTTCGCGCCCTCGACGTGCGTCTCGGCCTCGTCGCAGGCCGCGCGCAGCGACTCGAGCGCCGCCGCGCCCTTGTCGGCCAAGAGCGGGGCCTTGTGGTGCGCGTCGAGCGGGTGAGCCTTTTCGAGGACCGCGTCCACGGCCTCGATCCCCGCGTAGAGGTCGGCGAGCACGCCGCCCAGCGCCTTGATGCGGGCGTCGAGCGCCTTGACGTCGGCCTTGACCGCCACGAGCGTCTCGCGAGCCTTGCCGAGGTCGGCGACCTGCGCCGCCGTAGCCGGCACGACGCCGGTCAGCGCCATGTCTTTGAGGAGCTTGAGCTCGATCTCCTTGGTCTTCGAGTACGTCTCGAGCTTGATCTCCTTCTTGGCCGCCATCTCGGCCGGGCCCAGGACCTTGTAGGCCGAGTAGAGCTCGACGACGGACTTGTCGGAGAGGACCTCGAGCGCCGCCGGGGTGTTCTTGGCGTTCGGCAGCCCGCGCTTGGCGGCTTCCTTGTGCCACTCTTCCCCGTAGCCGTTGCCTTCGAAGCGCACCCGCGCGGTGGCCTTGAAGACCTCCTTGACGACCGTCAGCGCCTTCTCGGTGATGTCGGCGCCCTTGGCCTTGTCGAGCTTCGCGAGCACCAGGTCGATGCCGTAGGCCATGATGACGGCCCAGGCCGCCGCGGCCTCCGCGGTGTTCTGCGAGGCGCCGACGGCGCGGAATTCGAACTTGTTGCCCGTGAACGCGATGGGCGAGGTGCGGTTGCGGTCCGAAGCGTCGCGCGCGATCTCCGGCAGGCGGCGCAGGCCGTGGTCGATGGCCTCGCGCACCTTCTCGGCGTCCTTCGAGCCCTTGACGAGGTCGTCGATGAGCTGGCTCAGGTTCTCGCCCAGATACACCGACATGATGGCCGGCGGCGCCTCGTTGGCGCCGAGGCGGTGGTCGTTGCCCGCGTCGGCGACCGACGCGCGCAGCAGCGCCCCGAACTTGTCCACGCCGGCCATCAGGGCCGCCGTGAAGGTCAGGAACTGGATGTTCTTCTTCGGCGCCGCGCCGGGCTCGAAGATGTTGTTGCCGTCCGAATCCCCGAGCGACCAGTTGAGGTGCTTGCCCGAGCCGTTGATGCCGGCGAAGGGCTTCTCATGGAACAGGATGGCCAGCCCGTGCTCGTCGGCGATGCGGCGCATGATCTCCATCGCCTGGAGGTTGTGGTCGATGGCGAGGTTCGCTTCCTCATAGAGAGGGGCGAGCTCGAACTGGTTCGGCGCGACCTCGTTATGGCGCGTCTTGGCCGGGATGGCGCGCTCGAAGAGGGCTGCGTCCACGTCCGACATGAAGGACAGCACCTTGGGCTTGATGGACCCGAAGTAGTGGTCTTCCATCTGCTGGTGCTTGGCCGGGTTCGCCCCGAAGAGCGACCGGCCGGCGCACAGGAGGTCCGGCCGGGCGTTCAAGTACTCCTTGGAGACCAGGAAGTACTCCTGCTCGGCGCCGACGGTCATCCGCACGTAGCGGGCGGACCGGTTGCCGAAGAGCTTGACGAGCTTGTAGGCGCTCTCCTCGACGGCGCGCAGCGCGCGCAAGAGCGGCATCTTCATGTCGAGGGCCTCGCCGGTCCACGACACGAACACCGAAGGGATGACCAACGTCGCCGCCTTGCCGTTGCGCAGCAAGAACGCCGGGGAGGTCGGGTCCCAGGCCGTGTACCCGCGGGCCTCGAAGGTCGAGCGCATGCCGCCCGACGGGAACGAGGAGGCGTCGGGCTCGCCCTGGATGAGCTGGCGGCCGGAGAAGCGGACGATGGGGTTGCCCTCGCCGTCCAGGCTCAGGAACGTGTCGTGCTTCTCGGCGGTCTCGCCGCGCATCGGCTGGAACCAATGGGTGAAGTGCGTCGCGCCCTGGGAGAGGGCCCACTCCTTCATGCCGTGGGCGACCTCGTTGGCGATCTCGGCGTCGAGCTTCTCGTTGTTCTCGATGACGCTCACGAGCTTGTCGAAGACGGCCTTCGACAGGAAGCGCTTCATCGCGGCCTTGTTGAAGGTCAGGCAGCCGAAGCGGTCCATCGCGTTCGTATCGGCGTTCTTGTCGGATTCCATGACAGCTCCCGGGTAGGACAGCCCACGCAAAGTGTCTTCCACGAAACGTCTCTCGGCGATTCCCACAGGTCCCCCTCCGTTGGCGGTTTCACGCCCCGCCCATTGCAAAATTACAATAACTCATCCTGTTTTGCAAGCGGTTATGGTCGGAATTGCAAAAAATGTGATAAATCGAGTGCAAAAAGTCACATCCTGGCAACATGACGAGGCGGCGGACGCGGTCTGACACGCGTCGCGGCGGCCCTGACGTCCCTCATTGACACTGACAGCGGTCATGCAATAAGATGATGTCGCTCATGCAAAGAGCATCCCTCCTAGCGCTGTTCGCAGCCGTGTTCGCGCTGTCGGCGTGCGCGAAATCCCACTCGGACCCCGTCGCCCGCGGGCGCGCGGTCTTCGCGTCCTACGACTGCAAGAAGTGCCACACCGTGGCCGGGGCCGGCGGTTCGCTCGGCCCCGACCTGACCTTCGTGGGCTTCCGCAAGTCCCCCCAGTTCCTGGACGTCTGGCTCAAGGACCCCGGGGCCTGGAAGGCGGACGTCTCGATGCCGAACTTCCATTTCCAAGACGGCGTCCGCGCCGACCTCGTCGCCTACCTCGCCTCGCTGCAGGGCCAGGGCTACCTCGAGGCCCCCGGCGTCCGCCCCTGGGCCGCCGCTGAACTCGCCGGCGACCCCGTCCAGCGCGGGGCCGAGATCTACAAGCGGGTCGGCTGCGTGACCTGCCACAACAAGGCCGGCAAGGGCGGCTATCCCAACGTCAACGCGGTCGGCGGGCGCATCCCGGCCCTCGAGTCCGTGGCCGACGGCTTCTCCAAAGACGAGCTGGTCAAGAAGATCTTGGAAGGCGTGGCGCACCCCGCCAAGGCCGACGCGGCCGGTCCGGACCCCCTGCTCTTCATGCCCCCCTGGGAGAAGAAGCTTAATAAGGAAGAGGTCGAGGCCGTGGCCGATTACCTGATCAGCTTGAAGCCTAAGGGCGCCAAGGACGGGGACTGGTGATGGGCAACTACTCCTGGCTCCTGCCGGTCCAGGCCTCCGACTTCGCCCCCGCCATCGACAAAGGCCTCTGGATCATCCACGCCGCGATGGGACTCATCTTCGTCCTCTGGGGCATCTTCTTCATCTATCTCCTCGTGCGCTACCGGGCCCGCGACGGCCACAAGGCCGAGCGCGACCATCTGCCGCTCGCGGTCTCGCTGGCGCCCGACCTGGCCGTGCTGCTCTTCGAAATCCTCCTCGTCGTCATCTACGCGGTCCCCAGCTGGCGGAAGATGAAGGTGGACGTCCCCCCCGCCGAAGGCTCCTACCAGGTCGAGGTCGCGGCCGAGCAGTTCAACTGGAACGTTCGCTATCCCGGCCCCGACGGCAAGTTCGGGGCGGGGAAGGCCGCGCTGGTGGACTTCACGAACCCCTTCGGCATCGACCCTTCGGACGCCGCAGGCATCGACGACGTCGTCACGGTCAACGAGCTGCGCTTCCCCCTAGACGAGCGCGTGCTGGTGCGCCTGACCTCGAAGGACGTCATCCACTCCTTCTTCATCCCCGAGTTCCGCGTGAAGCAGGACGCGGTGCCGGGCCTGGCTATCCCCGTCTGGTTCACCCCGACCCGGGCCGGCGACTACGAGATCACCTGCGCCCAGCTCTGCGGCGTCGGCCACGCCATCATGCGCGCGGACGTCAAGGTCGAGCCGCGCGCGGCCCTCGACGCCTGGCTCCTTTCCAAGAAGACCGCGACGCTGGCCGCGGCGCCCAAGCCGGCCGTGGAGCAGTGGTGATATGAGCGAGCACGGGCACGGCGAGCAGTCCTTCTGGCGGACCTACGTGTGGTCGGTGGACCACAAGGTCATCGGCCTCCAGTACCTGATCACCTCCTTCGTCTTCCTCCTGCTGGGCTTCTCGATGGTCCTTTTGATGCGCTGGCAGCTGGCCTTCCCGGGCCACGCGGTGCCGCTCATCGGCAAGCTCCTGCCCTTCGGCGCGGCCCCCGGCGGCGTCATCGGCCCCGAGTTCTACAACCAGCTGGGCGCCATGCACGGCACCATCATGGTCTTCTTGGGAATCGTCCCGCTGGCCGTCGGCGCCTTCGGCAACTACGTGCTGCCGCTCCAGATCGGCGCGCCCGACATGGCCTTCCCGCGGATGAACATGATGTCCTACTGGGTCTACCTGCCCGGCGGCCTGATGATGCTCTCGTCGTTTTTGCTCCCCGGGGGCGCGGCGCAGTCGGGCTGGACCTCGTATCCTCCCCTCTCCGTCATCAACCCGGGTCAGACCATGTGGCTGGTCTCGATGGTGTTCCTCATCACGTCGTCTTTGCTGGGCTCCATCAACTTCATCGTCACCGTCCTCAACATGCGCGCGCCCGGCATGGGCCTGTGGCGGATGCCGGTGTTCGTCTGGGCGCAGTTCGTGACCGCGTTCCTCCTGCTGTTGGCCTTCCCGCCCCTCGAGGCGGCGGCCGTGCTGCAGCTGATGGACCGCGTCTTCCACACGAGCTTCTACATGCCGGTGGGCCTCGTCGTCGGCGGCGCGGCCACGGCCTGGAGCGGCGGCGGCCAGTCGCTGTTGTGGCAGCACCTGTTCTGGTTCCTCGCCCACCCCGAGGTCTACGTCCTGGTCCTCCCGCCGATGGGCATCTGCGCGGAGATCATCGCCAACAACACCCGCAAGCCCATCTTCGGCTACAAGGAGCTCGTCTGGGCGATGGTCTCCATCGGCGCGATGTCCTTCATCGTCTGGGCGCACCACATGTTCGTCAGCGGCATGTCGACGACCCTCACGAACTTCTTCCTCGTCACGACGATGATCATCTCGGTCCCGTCGGTCGCGGTGCTGACCTGCCTCATTCTGAGCCTCAAGGGCGGCAGCATCCGCTTCACCGTGCCGATGATGTTCGCGCTGGCCTTCCTGCCGCTGTTCGGCATCGGCGGCCTGACCGGCCTGCCGCTCGGCCTGACCGTCACGGACATCTACCTCCACGACACCTACTACGTCATCGGCCACTTCCACTACGTGGTCGTCACGGGCAGCCTCATCGCCCTCTTCGCCGGCACGTACTTCTGGTTCCCGAAGTGGTTCGGCCGCAAGATGGACGACACCCTCGGCAAGATCCACTTCTGGGGCTCGATGGTCGGCATGAACGGCGTGTTCCTGCCGATGTTCATCATCGGCCTGCAGGGCCAGTCGCGGCGCCTCTACGACCCCACGGCCCACCTGCACAACCTCGTCGGCCAGCCGATGCACGTGGTGAGCACGGTGTCCGCCTTCATCCTGCT
>SCTT01000188.1 GCA_004322435.1 bacterium | reverse complement strand
TGGGGGCGTTCTCCGCCGCGTCCTACATCCTCATCGCCAAGCGGCTGGGCCCCGACGGGATGGGCTTGGTCGGCCTCTCCCAACTCTGGCTGCTCTACGCGAGCTTCACGCGCTCCGGAGTCATGGCCGCCGCGAGCCGGGAGATCATGCATTCCCTCGGGCGCGGAGACCTCGCCGAAGCCGAGCGGCTCGAAGGGGCGGCCCTGGCCGGAGAGGCCTTCTTCCTGTTGCTGACCTTCCTCGCGATGGCGGGCATCGCCGCGTTCTGGCCCCTGGGCCCCGGCCTCCGGCCCGTGCTGGCCATCACGGCGGTCTCCTTCCTGTGCAACTCGATGCTGCAGCTCATCGACAACCTCGCTTGGGCCCATCAGCGCTTCTCGCTGATCACCCGAGCGAACCTCATCAGCAAGGCGTCGCAGCCGGCCCTGATGCTCCTCGGCGTCTACACGACCGGCCTCTCCGGGGCCATAGCGGCCCCCGCCGTCGCCTCGGCTCTGACCCTCCTCTTTTACTTGACCGCCGGCCCGAAGCCCCGCGCGCCGTCCGAGGTGCGCTGGCCGGAGCTGAGGAGGCTCCTCGGGGTCGGCCTCCCGCTCTCCCTCCTCGGGGCCCTCTATTGGGGGTTCCGGACCTCGGACCGGGTCCTCGTCGCCAAGCTCCTGACCATCGGCGACCTGGGGCTCTTCTCCTTCGCGATGATGTTCATCGGGCAGGGCTGCCAATGGATTTCCGACTTCCTGAACGTGCTCCAGAGCCGCCTGTTCACAGAGCTGGGCCGGGTCGGCGAGGTCCGCCCGCTGGCGCCCGCCATCGAGCGCATCGGTCTGATGATCCTCGTCGCCACCTGCGCCGGGGCGGGGGTCGCCCAGGCCGGGTTCGGCCCCGCCGTCGCCCTGCTGGCCCCGAAATTCCGGGACGGCATCCCCGTCTTCGACATCCTCTCCCTGAACCTCGTCGGGATCTGCCTGCCCTTGCTGGCCAACACGGTCCTCGTCTCCTCGGTGGTCAACAAGCAGGCGCCCCTCGCCGCCCTCCAGGCCGGCGGCCTGGCCGTCAACGTCGCGCTCGGCTACGGCCTGACGAAGGCCGGGTACGGGCTCCAGGGGATCGCCTGGTCGAGCGTCGCGGCCCAGCTCCTCGTCGCCTTCGGGGCTCAGGCGCTGCTCCACCCGGACCTGTCGAACTCCGCACGGAAGGGCGCCTCCGCACGGTACTACGGCCTCCAGGCCGCCCTGCTGGCGCTCGCCTTGGCCCAATTCCACCTGCTCTCCCGCCTGCCCCATGACGCGCTCTCGGGGCTCCCGCTGCGCCTGGCCCCCGTCCTCGTCCTCTGGGGCTCCCTCACGGTGGTCCTGTTCCGTCCCCGGCTGACGCCGCCCCCGGCGCCGTCGGAAGTCAATCTGGTATAATCTCCTTTCGCAGCATTCAGGAGACCCCTATGCCGGACCCCATCGAAAACACCCCCGCGCCCGAGATCTCGGAATACTGGGACCACATCGCCGAGCTCGAGATCGACCGTTCCTGGCGGGACGCCATCTCCTCCCCGGCCTACGACGACTACCGGAAGCGGTTCGAGGAGGCGCAGAAGCGCCGCTACCTCGGGGACTTCCCGCTGAGCATCGAGATCGAGGCGAGCTATTACTGCAACCTCAAGTGCCCCTTCTGCCCCCGGGTCGTCAACATGGGAGAGCGCGA
>SCTT01000187.1 GCA_004322435.1 bacterium | reverse complement strand
CCCCGACCGCATCGTCTTGCACGGCGAGTCCATCGGGAACGGCATCGCCATCGAGATGGCCCGCCGCCACCCGTCCCGGGCCCTCGTCGTCGAGAGCGCATTCACCTCCATCGCCGGGATGGGAAAGCACATCGCGTCCTTCTTGCCGCTGGGCCTGTTCGTGTCCCAACGCTACGACAACCTGGCCAAGCTCCCGCACGTCGGCCGCCCGGTCCTCGTGATGCACAGCCGCGGCGACGAGGTCATCCCTTTCGAGATGGGCCGGGCGCTCTTCGCGGCCGCGGCGCCGCCGAAGAAGTTCCTCGAGATGAAGGGGACCCACGACGAAGGGTTCCTCGACTCGGGGCCCGCGTACCCCGAGGCCATCCGCGACTTCCTTTCAGAGCGCTGACGCCCGGGGCCGGAACGTTGCGTCCACGTCCCTATGAGGCGCGGCATCCCCGAGCTGCTGGCCGCGATGCGCGCCCTGGAGGCGGAGCTCGCGGAGGAGCTCGAGGCCGAGCTCGAGCGCAAGCGCGAGCAGTTCTCATACAGTCTCCGGCGGGGCGAGGTCGACTTCGAGCGCCGCGTCCGGGAACTCCATAAGAGGTTCAAGACCGGCTCGCTCCGGTTCCTCTGGCATGCCGGCCCGCTGAGCCTCCTCGTCTCTCCCCTCATTTACTCCCTCATCCTCCCCCTCGCCGCGCTGGACCTGTGGGTCGCGCTCTACCAGGCCGTGTGCTTTCGCGTCTACGGCATCGAGCGCGCCGAGCGCGGACATTACATGGTCTTCGACCGGACCCAGCTCCCGTATCTCAACGCCATCGAGAGGCTCAACTGCGCCTACTGCAGCTACGCCAACGGCCTCGTCGCGTTCGTCCGCGAGGTCGCTTCGCGGACCGAACAGTACTTCTGCCCCATCAAGCACGCCAAGCGCCGGCTTGCGGCGCACGACCGCTACGCGGGGTTCGTCGACTTCGGCGACGCGGAAACCTTCCGGCGCGAGCGCCAGAGGCTGCGGGACGAACTGGCCCCGAGGAAGCCGCCGTGAGGTGGTTGCCGCGCCGGAGGAGCCCGACTAGACTTACCGGGTGCGCAGCCGCCTCGCGTTCAAGGTCTTCGCGGCCATCTTCTCGATCACCGCGGCCACGCTGGCCCTGACGGGTTCGGTCATCCTGCGCCGCATCGCCGCGGACTCGGAGCGGGACTACCTCCGACACTACGCGAACCTGGCCGGCCAGATCGGCGACACGCTCAACCAGCTCGACAAGACGACCGACCTCATCGCCATCAACGCCTTGAACGCCTTCCGGGAGAAGGAGCGGCGCGGCGGGCTCCTCTCCAACGCCGAGCTGGCGCGGCTGCGCGACGAGCTCAAGATGGAGAACCTCTACATCCTGGACCGCCGCGGCGTCTTCCAGCGCTCCGACTGGTACATCACCGTGGCCGAAGACCCCAAGCTGCGCGCGTTCTACGGCGGGAAGCCGCCGCTGACCACTTCCCTCTTCAGCTACTGCAAGGACTACCGGAACCTGGTCGCCGGGACCTCGACGCTCGAACGGACTCCCATCATCCCGAACCCCCCGGGGCTGCCCTACGAACGCATCAACAAGTACCTGATGGTCCCCAACCACGACCGCAGCCGCATCCTCGAGGCGAGCGTGTCGATGGACTTCATCGGGGAGATCCTGAAGAAGGCCCTGAAGCCCGACAAGAACGTCGTCTCCATCGGCCTCTATACGCCCAGCGGCGACGCCTTGGGCTACGTGCACCATCAGGAGAAGACGCCCCTGTCGAAGCAGCACCTGGACATGGCCGAGACGGCCTCCCTCGAGCCGCGGACCGTCGGGGAGAACTTCTACTTCTACGCGGCCGTCGAACCGACGGTGGACGACTGCTGCGAGTGCAAGCTCAAGCAGCTGACGCTGCCCAACGGGCGCTACTACTACCTGCTCAAGATGGGGGTCTCGCGGACGGCCCTGCTCGAGCGGCTGGCCCGCCTGCGCGAGATCTTCCTCGCCTTCGGCCTCGCCGCGCTGCTGCTGAGCGTCGCGACGGCCGTCCTCGTGTCCCGGAAGCTCGTGCGCCGGCTGGAGCAGATGGGCGCGAAGATCCGGCAGATCGCGGCGTCGGACGACTTGAGCCTGCGGGTGGACGCCGTCGGCGCGGACGAGGTCGGGGTCCTGGGACGCCGGTTCAACCACATGCTGGGCCAGCTCGAGTCGAGCCGGCAGAAGCTCGCCTCCGCGGAGCGCGACCGGGCGTACGCGGACCTCGCGCGCCAGGTCGCCCACGACATCCGCGCGCCGCTCGCGGCGATGGGCTCCCTCGTCGAGGATTTCTCCCAGCTCTCGGCCGAGAAGCGCGGGGTCGTCGACGGGGCGCTCGGCCGCATCCGGGACATCGCCAGCGAGCTGCTCGAGAAGTACCGGGCGAAGGCTCCCGCGGCCGCCGAGCCTCTGGCGCTCGCGGCCTCGGTGTCGGCGATCGTCGCCGAAAAGGCGGCGAAATACCGCGCGAACACCGCCGTCACGCTCCTTTGGAGCCCGCCCGCCGACGCCGGGGCGTTCGTCGCGACGGCCGACCGGCTGGACTTCGAGCGCCTGGTGTCGAACCTGGTCGACAACGGCGTAGAAGCCCTGGGAGGGCGCGGGACGGTGGCGCTGGCTTTGACCGACCTCGGGACGGACGTCCGTCTCGAGGTCCATGACGACGGCCGCGGCATCCCGCCCGAGGTCCTCGGAAAGCTCGGCCGCAAAGGCGCGACGTTCGGGAAGGCCGGCGGCTCGGGCCTCGGGCTCCACCACGCCAAGGCCTGCGCCGAGGCCTGGGGGGGCTCGCTTCAGGTCCGCTCGGAGCCGGGCCGGGGGACGACTGTGGCGGTGACTCTCCCCAAAGCCTCGCCGCCTTCCGCCGAAGGGCCGGTCGTCCTCATCGACGACGACCCGCTCGTGCGCAAGACCTGGGAGGTCGCGGCCAAGGCCAAGGGGAAGGACTTGCGCGCCTTCGACTCCGCCGCGGGCTTCCTGGCCGTCTGCGCCGGCTTCCCCCCGCAGACCCGCGTCTACCTCGATTCGGACCTGGGCGGCGGCGAGCGCGGTGAGAAGGCCGCCGCAGAGCTCCATGCCCGCGGGTTCCGGAACCTCTACCTGGCGACCGGGCACGCGCCCGAAGAGTTCGCCGGCGATCCCCACATCAAGGAAGTCCTCGGGAAGGACCCGCCCTGGCCTTGATTTGTAGAATCTCCGTACCGATGACACCCCCGGAGAAGCGCGCCGAGGCTTTCTTGACCCATGCAAAGGCCGTCGTCGAGGGGATGTCGAAGCCCTTCTTCGAGGCCAAGCCCCAGCTGTGGGCCGCCATCGTCGGCAAGGGCGCCAAGGCTCTAGGAGACGACGACAAGCGCTCGCGCTGGCGCTATTACAACCTCATCGCGATGACCTGGTGGGCCGTCGACGGCGCCAAGTTCGCGATGCCCGACGAGCAATTCGAAGCGGTGACGGCCGTCCTGGAGCGCCAGCTGCTCGACTGGGACGCGACCGCCCTGGACGGCCTGCGCGAGCTCTACAAGTTCATCCACGGCTACGACGCCGCCATCGACAAGCTGACCGACCCGGAGGACAACCTGGGCTTCCTCAAGCAGCTCATCGGCACCTGGGTCGTGTGGAACCTCACCGGCCGGGCGCCGCTCGCAGACGAGGCCGGCGTCGCCGCCGTCCTCGGGCGGGTCGTGCACGGCTGCGCCGCCGGCTACTGGGCCGACGAAGGCTGAGGTGGGGGTCCTGCTCGCGGCCCTGCTGTCGGCCGCCGCGGCCGAGCCGGCGGCCCTCGAAGGCTTCATCGCGCGGGTCTTGAAGGCCGGCGTCGACCAGACCATCACCGAGGGCGACGCCCGATTCTCCGGCCTGACCGGCGTCGACACGCCGGTGCGGACCGTCTGGCTCGAGGCGGCGCAAGCGAGGGACGGGCGCCGGCGCTCCTTCGGCGTAGCCTACAACTCCGACGGCAAGACCCTGGAGCCGGCGGCGCTCGTCCTGATGCGCCTGGACGGCACCGAGCCCTGGACGAGCTCCGCCGGGCGCGGCGTCGGCCGGGCCGTCGTCGGACGGACCTTCGTCGCGCACCTCGACGGCCGCCTAGCGGCCGTCACGAGGACGGAACGGCACCAGTCGAAGGAAGGCGAAGACCTCGGGTCCACCTCGGACAAGCTGGCGGTGGGAGACCCCAAGAACCAGGAGGACTTCCGGCATGAGCTCGACTTCTGGCTCAAGGGCTTCGACTTCTCGAAGTGGACGCTGAACCGGCCCTTGAAGCCGCGCCAGAAGCGGCTCAAGACGGCGCACTGATGCGGGACCTCGCCCAGACGCACGTCGTGGCGAAGGCCGCGGCCGGCGCGGCCGTGACCGCCTTCGTCTGCCATTCCCGCTTCGTGCTCTGGCCAGACCGGCCTCTGGAGGTCTGGACGCTCTCAGGAGTCGTCTTCTTCGCCGCGTTCTTCCTGTGGGGGTCGGTGTTCGCCTGGCACGAGAAGTACTCGGGGCGCCCGGTCGTGGACCTCGCTTTCCGCCCGAAGGCCTGGGCCCGGGCCACGGTCCTCGGGCTCTCGGGCGCGGCGCTGATGGCCGTCTTCTTGGACCCGGTGCTCCGGCCTTTGACGCCCCAGGTCTACCCGACGAACCTTTCCGAGTGGGTGTCGATGACGCTCTTCACCGCCGCCTTCGCCCAGCTTTGCCTGTGCTTCGCCCCGCTGGCCTTCGCGCTTCGCCTGCTGCCGTCGGCCCCCCACGCCGCGGTCGCCGCCGTCGTGTGGGCGCTCAGCGTCACGGTGCTCAAGTTCTACGGGCTGCCTCAGCCGGTGGGCCCGCTTTCCTCGGTCGCGGTCCTGGCGGCCCGCGGGGCGTCGGCGGCGGCGTGCGTGTGGTTCTACTGGGAAGGGGGCCTGCCCCTGGCCCTGTGGTGGACGCTGCTCTTGGAGCTAAGGCACTTCGCCGCGTTCTAAGCGACCGGCCCCGCGATGGCGCGCTTGGGCTCGAAGAGGATCAAAGTGCGCCGGAGCTCGCCTTCTTCCTCGAGGTGCACCGCGCGGACGTGGCAGGGCTCCTGCCGGAACAAGGTGTCGGTCTCGACGACCTGGTTCGGCCGGTCGAGCGCCACGCCCACCAGGCGCAAGACGTCTTGCTGCTGCGAGTCGATGACGTCCAAGAGGTGCAGGCGCGTGTTGGGGTCGGGCTGGTGCGCGAGCGGGAAGTTCGTGTAGAGGACCGTGTTGTCCTCGTCGACGACGATGGCGCGGTGGTTCTTCGACACGATGGTCATGAGGATCGACTGCCACCAGCGCTGCTCGGCGACGCCGCGCTGCTTCTCCTTGACGAGCACGTTGGCGCGCTCGGCTTTGACCTTTGCCAAAAATGACGCCAGCGCCGTCGCCAGCTCCCCCACCTCGTCCTTGCGCGGCTGAAATTTGAGCTCCAAGTTCTTGAAGCTGATGGCCTCGACGGCGTCCCGGAGGTTGTGGAGCGGGCTCAAGACGAAGTGATGCAGGAAGAAGTAGAGCGGGATGCCCAGCAGGAACAGGACGCCGGCCGCCCCCAGCACATACTTGTTCATCGCCTGCGCGATGACCTGGTTGACGCCCTGCCGGGAGACCTGCATGTCGACGATGCCGACGACCTCGCCGCGCACCGCCAGAGGGATGGCGATCTCGTAGAAGGGCTGGTCGGGGACCGCGCGCACCTTGGGCGTCTTCGACACGTAGGCCTGCTCGATCGAGTTCGTGGGGATCGGAACCGCCTGCTGGAACTCGTCGAAGGACTTGCCGATCATCGACGGGTCCTTGTACCAGCGCACCTCGCCGTAGCGGTTGAGGTACACGAGGGAGGCGACGCGCTCGTCCTTGGCCAAGGCGTTCGAGATGACGTCGAACTCGTCTAAGGTGATCGCCGACTGGCGCATCGACAGGCCCTTGATGAGCTGGAACGCGTGGACCTTCACCAGGTCGATGGCCTGCTGCTTGAGCTTCTCGTCGAAGGTCCACTTGAAGAGGTTGTAGTAGAAGATGCCGCCCAAAAACATGACGTACACGCCGATGCACAGGTACCACAAGAACCACTTCATCGCGAGCTTCACAGCCCGCCTCCGTAGGTGTTCTCGAGGCGCTTGAGGCCCTGCCCGCACTCCGTCATCCCGGGGTCGAAGCGCTCGCAGAGCTTCCACTCGTCGCGGGCCTTCGCGACGTCGTTTTTCTGGAAAGCCTTGATGCCCTCGTTCCAATGGAGGATGGCCCGGCGCTTGTCCGTCTCGTCCGGCTCGGCCGTCGGGGCCCCGGGCGGGTCGGCGGCGGCGCGGGCCTCGGCGAGGCTGGCGAGCAGGGTCTGCGCCTGGGCGTCGTTGGCGGCCCGGCGGGCGCTCTCTTCGGCGAGCAAAGCGCGCTTGGCGAGCGCCAGGCCGGCCTGGCAGTCCTCGCGGCCGGGCCGGACGGCCAGGCAGGCGGCGAAAGCCTCGGAGGCCCCCGCGGCGTCGTTGGCGCGGGCCGCCGCGACGCCCTGGTCGAAGGCGGCCGAGGCGGCGCGGCGGTCGAGGGGCTTGAAAGCCCCGACCGCCGCCGTGAGGGCGGCGGTCGCGAGGATGATGGCCGAGCGGCGGCGCGCCCGGCGGTTCACAGGCCGCCCCCGAAGGTGTTCTCGAGGCGCTGCAGGCCCTGCACGCACTCGGTGAAGCCCGGGTCGAAGCGCTTGCAGAGGATCCACTCGTCCTTGGCCTTCGCGTACTCGTTGTTCTGGAAGTGCTTGATGCCCTCGTTCCAATGCTTGATGGCCCGGCGCTTGTCCTCTTCCGAGGGCCCGGCCTGCGGGGCGGGGGTCGTCTGGGTGGGCTCGTTGGCGTCGAGGGTCTTCGCGGCCTCCTCGGCCTCCTTCTTCTTGCGCTCCTCCTCCTCCCTGACCTTCTGCTCCGCCTCGGCCTTGGCCTGCTCCTCGGCCTGCTTCTTGCGCTCGGCGGCCTGGCGCTTGGCCTCCGCCTCGCGGCGCATCTGGTCGCGGGCCCGGGCGACCAGCACGTTCGCGCGGCGCGCGTCGTAGCCGAACTCCACCGAGCGGTTCCACTCCTTGATCGCCGCGTTGTATTTGCGGTCGCGGTAGAGCGTGCGGCCCTGGGCCACGTGCTGCTTGGCGATCTCGAGGCGGATCTCGGCGATGAGCTGGGTCGCCTTCTCCTGGCCGGGCTCGATGGTGAGGATCTCGTCGAGGAGCTTGAGCGCGGCCTCGGTGTCGCCTTGGCCGTAGAGGTTCAAGGCCCGCTGGAGCTTCTCGTTGGCCTCCTGGCCCCGCAGCTCGGACTCGGCCTTGGAGATCGCCGGCATCAGGCGCGGATACTTGGGGTTGAGCAGCAGCGCCGCGTACCACTGGTCCAAGGAGTCGCGCAGGCGGTGCTGGCGGTAGGCCGTCTGGCCGCGGCGGAAGTGCTCGTCGGCGAGCTCCCCGCGCACCTTCTTGAGCCAGTAGCGCGCCTTGAGGTTGCCCGGCGAGAGCTTGACGGTCTCCTCCCAGCGCTGCGAGGCCTCGACGAGCCGGCCCTGCCGGTAGAGGGCCAGCCCCTCTTCGAAGCGGTCCTCCACGAGCTTGCGCTCGGAGACCATCGGCGCGGTCGTGCCGTTGAGCTCGATGGCGGCGCGGTGCAGGATGGAGGCGTCCTGGAAGGTGGGGTCCATCGCGAGGATCTTGCCCGTCAGCTCCCGGGCCCCGTCGAAGTCGCCCTGGCGGTAGAGCGAGTACGCGTTCTCGTAGACGGTGCGCAGCAGCTTGTCCGTGAGGCGCGACTTCTCGAGCTGGATGGTGTAGAGGTACTTGGTCTTGGCCTGCGCCGAGCCCAGAGGCCCCAGCTGGGTCTTCGAGAAATCCAAGAACAGGCTCTCCATCGTCGGCCGCTTGTCGGCCGCGCTCTCCTTGGCCTTGGAATCGGCGGCCGCGGCCGCCCCCCCGCAGAGGGCGGCCAGCGCGGCGGCGAGGAGGAGGCGGCGGGGAGACATCAGAAGCCGAGGCCTCCGGACTGGAAGACGTTCTTCATCATCGGCGCGAGCATCAGGATGAACACCGTGGGGAAGATGAAGAGGAAGATGGGGATAAGCATCTTGGTCGCGGCCTGGGCCGCCGCCTTCTCGGCCGCGTTCAGGCGCCGAAAGCGCATGTCGGCCGCGAAGTTGCGCAAGAGCTCCACGAGGCTCGTGCCGAGCTCGTCGGACTGGACGATCAGGCCCACGAACGAGCGCACGTCCTGCAGGCCCGTGCGCATCGCCAGGCGCCGCAGCGCGTCGCGGCGGGAGTACCCGAGCGAGATCTCGTTGATGGTGCGCTCGAACTCGACCTCGAGCTCGGTGCGCTTCGAGGCCGTCTTGATGATGCGCTCGAAGGCCTGCATGTAGTCGAGGCCGGACTCGATGGTGAGGGCCGCGAGGTCCACGAGCGACGGGAAGTTGCGGATGATGTCGCGCTGGCGCTCCTCGATGCGCCCCTTGAAGTAGAAGTCCGGCATGAAGAAGGCGACGGGGGCGACGACGAGGCCCAGCTGCCAGCTCTCGGACATGAAGTAGATGAAGCCGCCCACCATCGCGGCCGCGATCTCCTTCATGTGGAGGATATTGAGCGGCGTGGGCTTGTTGGGCTTGCCCAGGAGCATGTGCATCAGCTCGATCTTCTCGCCCATGCGCAGGTTGTGCACGAGGAAGATGTCGAGGCGTTCGATGAGGCTCCCGTTGGGATTGAGGACCTCCCACGGCGAGATCTCGCCGCCCGGCCCCTTGACGGCCAGGCGGGCCAGCGAGTTCGCGTCCTCCTGCGGCGGCTGGATGATGCGCATGACGGCCGTGAACGCGGCCATCGAGCCGAGCATGCCGATGATGTAGAGGAAGATCTGGGAGCCGCTCATGGTCTTATACCTGGATGTCCGCCAGCTTTCGGACGATGCCCATGCCGATGGTCATCCAGAACGCGCAGAACACGAGCGTCAGCACGCCCAGCGGCGAGAAGTAGTACGCGCTCATCACGTCCGGCTGGAACAGCCACATGAGCACGAGCATCGCCCAGGGCATGAAGCCCACGACGATGGCCTGGATTCGCTGCTGGGCGGTCAGCGCCTGCGCCTTCTCCTCGAGCTTGCCCTCGTCGCGGATGTTCTCGACGATGCGGTCGAAGATCTTCGTGAGGTTGCCGCCGACGCTGCGCTGGATGATGACCGCCTTGATCATGTAGGACAAGAGGCGCGAGGCGATGCGCTCCTCCATGCCGCCCAGGGACTTCTCGAAGCTCGTGCCGAGCGAATAGTTCTTTAAGACCAGGCCGAACTCCTCCGAGATCGGCGGCACCAGGTCGCGCTGCACCAGCTCGAAGCCCTGCACGATGTCGAGGCCCGACTTCAAGGCGTTCGAGAGCAGGATCATCGCGTCCATCAGCTGCGCCTCGACGCGCTTGCCGCGCCGGAAGCGCACGTAGTTGAGGATCCACTCGGGCAGATGCGCGCCGACGTAGATGCCTCCGGCGGACATCACGATGACGCCCCAGACGTTAAAGGTCAGACACCCGATCAAAAACCCCGCCACGATGGGGCCGAAGACCATGTACTCGACCTTGACCGCGAGGAACTGGCGGTTGAAGTCCTGGGCCCAGCGCTTGGATTCCTCGATGCGGTGGTCGAACTGGCCCCACAGCCACTCGGAGTTGAGCGCGCCGTAGCTCCAGGCGCCGACGAACAGCAGCGCGACGCCGATGAGCTTGAGCATGAGCGGCCCGGCGGCGTTCGGCGCCGCCTGGGGGTCGGTCGGCGGCTCGTAGCCGCGCGGCGCCTTGTTGAGCACCGCGAAGGACTGCTGGGTCAGGTGGGCGACCGCCATCACGGACTCCACGTAGAGCTGGGGGTTCTGCGAGGTCAGGGCGTCGAGCACCGAGTCCATCTCGCGCAGGATCAGCTCGAAGTTCGCGATGACGGCGCGGCCGCGGCCGCCCAGGGAGTCGCCCAGGCGCGCGCGGTAGAGGCGGTCGAGCGCCATCTGGAAGCGCACGCGGCTGTCCTCGTAGTCCTTGATCAGGACGTAGGGGGGCAGCATCGAGCCGTTGAACTCCGTGGGGAAGGTCTTCCGGGTGTGCTCGAAGAACTCGTAGAGCACCGACACCGGGGCCTGCCAGAGCTGGGCCTCGTTCAAGACCCCCTCCTCGGGGTCCTGCCAGACCGGGCGCTTGATCATGCCCGGCAGGACCTCGTCGACCCACGCGGGGGGCTTCAAGTCCGGGGTCCGGTCGGTCTTGAAGTAGTGGTAGAAGTACTGGGCGCGCGCCTCGGCGCCGTTGGCGGGGTCGATGATCGTGCTGATCTGCTCGCGCGAGAAGCCCTGGGCCCCCGCGAGAGACGACAACGACGCGGCGACGAGCGCCGAGAGGAAAACCCTTCGCACCATCATTTTCCGCTCCCCCCCCGCAGGTGTTCGTCCGCCCCGGGTTTCTTGTGGAACAACGTCAAAGGCACGTCGATGCCGTCCATCTTGAAGTCGGCGTAGAACTTGGGCGGGACGCCGCAGCCGGTGTGGAAGCCCACGGACTTCCCGTTCTCGTCGACGCCCGTCTGCACGAACCGGAAGATGTCCTGCGTCAGCACGGTGTTGCCGTCGCGGCCCGTGATCTCGGTGACGTAGGTGACGCGGCGCTTGCCGTCCGGGAAGCGCGTCAGCTGGAGGATGATGTGCACGGCCGAGGAGACCATCTCGCGCACCGCCCAGATGGGGAGCTCGGAGGAGGCCATCATGACCATGGCTTCCAAGCGGGTCAGGGCGTCGCGGGGGGTGTTGGCGTGGATGGTGGCCATCGAGCCTTCGTGGCCGGTGTTCATGGCCTGAAGCATGTCGAAGGCCTCGGAGCCGCGGCACTCGCCGACCACGATACGGTCGGGACGCATGCGCAGGCAGTTCTTGACGAGGTCGCGGATGGTGATCTCGCCCTTGCCTTCGACGTTGGCCGGGCGGGACTCGAGGCGCACCCAGTGGTCGCGCTGGAGCCGCAGCTCGGCGGTGTCCTCGACGGTGATGATGCGCTCGCCGTCGGGGATGTAGTTGGAGAGCATGTTGAGGAACGTCGTCTTCCCGGTGCCCGTACCGCCCGAGATGATGAAGGACTTCTTGACGTGCACGCACGAGGCCAGGAAGTCCAGCATCTCCTTCTCGATGGAGCCGGACTTGACCAGGATGTCGCCGGTGAACGGCACCTTCGAGAAGCGGCGGATGGTGAGCGAGGCGCCCGACACCGCCAGCGGCGGGATGATGGCGTTGACGCGCGAGCCGTCCTTGAGGCGCGCGTCCACCAGCGGCACCGACTCGTCGATGCGGCGTCCGATGGGCGCCACGATGCGCTTGATGACCTGGATGACCTGCTCGTCGTCGCGAAAGCGCAGCGGGGTCAGCACGAGCTTGCCCTTCTGCTCGATGTAGACCTTGTCCGGCGCGTTGACCATGATCTCGTTGACCTTCTCGTCGCGCATCAGAGATTCCAGCGGGCCGTAGCCCAGGATCTCGTCGATGAGCTCCTCCACGAAGCGCGAGCGCATCTCGCGCGAGAGCGGGAGGTTGGTCTCCTTGGCCAAGAGGTTGTCGATGATGATGCCGACCTTCTTGCGCGTCTCCTCGTCGTCCTTGGCGCCCTCGCCGATGCGGATGCGCTCGGTCTCCATCGCGGTGACGACGTTCTTGTGCACCTTGCCCTTGAGCTCGTCCCAGAACTCGGGGACGTCGGTGCGCTTGACGAGGATCTTGCCGTCGGCGCCCTTGGTCGTCACCATCTGCATCCCGGCGCTCGCGATGCCGCTGCCGGCCCCGAAGCCCAGGCCCACGCTGCCCTCGATGTTGGAGCCCGAGGCCGCCGCGGCCCAGTCCTTCGGGTGGGGCTTGGTCTCCATCACGACGCCCAAGAGAGGGCGCAGGGCCTTCACCCAGTCGGAGTGCGGCTGCTCGACGACCAGGATGCGCGCGGTGTTGGCGAACTCGGGGAGGAGGTCTTCCCAGGGCATGTAGGAGAGGACGCGCTTGTTCATCGCCTGGAAGAAGCGCTCGACCTCCTTGGGGGCCAAGGCTCCCGGCAGGTTGCCCTCGTTGATGACGACCTCGAAGCGCTCGAGCGGGAAGTGGAGCGCCTTCAGGTCCTGGAACATGTTGTAGGTGGCCTCGAAGTGGGAGCGCTGCGGCAGGCAGGTCCAGAAGACGACGTCCGCCAGGTCGAAGGAGAAGACCTGCATCGGGAAAAACGGGTCCACGTCGATGAAGAGGTCGTAGGAGGTGCTGAGGCTCTCCAAGATGGGCACGATCTGCGCCGGCGAGAGGTTCGCGGCGTCCGAGCGGTTGTTGCCGAGCGGCAGCACGCCGACGCCCCACTGGGAGATGGGCACGCGGCCCTTGAGGAGCTTGGAGAGGACGGTGATGTCCTTGCCGACCGTCTGCGTCAGGCTCGCCAAGGTCGGCGGCTGGAGGTTCAGCATGAAGGACAGCTCGCTGCGGCAGAGCGGGTCCAGGTGCACGAGGATGACGTTGCGGCTCTGGGTGCCCGCCCACGCGAGCGCCAGGTTCAGCGCGATGGTGGACTTGCCGACGCCCTCCTTGGGGCCCGAGAAGACGATGACCCGGCCCGTCGGGCGCGAGACGGTCGAGGCCGTCTGCGGCGCCGGCATCTGCGCGGGCGGCAAGGTCGAGATGGGCGCCACGGAGGCCGGCGGGTAGCTCGCGGGGGGAGCGAAGGCCGGCGGCGCCCCCGGCGGGGCGAAGGCCGGCGGGGCGAAGGACGGGGGCCCGCCCGGCGGGGCGAACGGGGGCGGAGCGAAGGCGGGCGGAGCCCCGGGCGGCGCGAAGGACGGGGGCACGAAGGCGGGCGGGGACGTCGGCGGCGGGACCGCCGCCGGCGGGGCCGTCGGCATGGGCATGGGCATGGGCATGGGGAGGGGGCCCGGGCGCTGCGTCGGAGCCCCTCCGGGCTTCGGCGCCAAGCCCGGCGGCATGAAGATGCCCGGCGGTTTCTGCTCAGCCATAAGACGTCACTCCACGATCTCGAGCGTCACGAAGAGGAACAAGGACTTCTGCTCCTCGATGACGCTCGTCGTCGTGAAAAGCTGCCCCAGCAGGGGGATCCGCCCGATGAAGGGGATCCGCGTGCGGGTGAGGTTCTTGGCGGAGGACTTGAGGCCTCCGATGACGATCGTCTCGCCCGACTTGATCTCGACCTCGGTCTGGATCTGGCGGGTGACGATCGACGGCACCGTCGTGTTGCCCACGGTCACGGGCTTCGAAAAGTCGGGGTTCGACACCTCGAGCTGCAGCTGGGCGTCGATATGGTCCTTCTTGTTGGGGTTCACGACCGGCAGGATGTTGAGGATCACGCCGAACTTCTTGAACTCGACGCCGACGCCCTGGTTGTTCGTGACCGGGTAGGGCTGGTCGCCGCCGACGACGAAGTTGGCCTGGACGGCGTTCTTGGTGATGATCTTGGGGTTCGACAAGAGCTGCGCCTTGCCCTCGGTCTCGAGCATCTTGAGCGAGGTCTGCATCTGCGTCAGGCGCTCGAAGTTCGCCACCTTGATGACGCCCGGGATAGGCGCCTTCTCGGCGAAGTTGATCCCCGTGGTGAACGGCGCCCACGAGAACCCGATGTCCTTCGAGATCGAGCCGCTGATCTCCACCACGTCCGCGCTCACCGCCACCATCGCCTCCGACTGGTCCTCGGCCTCCGCCTCGCCCTCCGCGGCCTCCTGGGCACGCGCCGCGGCGGCCAGGAGGAACATCCCCGCCAGGACCGCTCCGAGCTTTCGTTGGTGCCGATTCATGGTGTCGCTCATTGGGTGTCCGGCTACGACGTGCTCAACGGAACAGCTTCCTAAAGCTCGCCATCTCCATCGGGTGCATCTCGATGTCCCCGAGCCCGCGCAGGATCACCGTGATCTCGCCCTGTTTCATCGCCAAAGCCAGGTACTGCGCCTCGTTGGGGTTGAGGGCCACGCTGACGATGCCCTTCTCCGCGAACGCGGCGTTCTGCTTGTCCGAGCTCTCGGTCTCGCCGAACTGCTTGGCCGTCTGGCCCTGCCCGAGGTTGCCGCCGACGCCGAGCACCAGAACGTTCTGCAGGATGGTCGCGGTGACCTTCTCCTTGCGGTTGTCGGCCATCAGGGCGTCGAAGGTGACCAGCACGTCGATGCGGTCGCCCGGCTTGATGAGCTTCAAGAGGTCGCTCTCGACGCCGACGACCGCGCCGCGGTAGCCCGGAGGGATCTTGACGCTGAGGCCCGAGGTCGGCGAGAGGGAGGTCAGCGCCGACTGGGAGATCTGGTTGCCCTTGGGCACGCGCACCCGGGTCACCAGGTTCGCGATCTGCTTGACGTCGGCCGGGACCTTGATCTCGATGGCGTCCTGCGCCAAGATCGGAAGAGC
>SCTT01000186.1 GCA_004322435.1 bacterium | reverse complement strand
GCCACGGCTACGCCCGCCCCTTGGGCCAGCTCGTCGGCTTCCTTGACCAGCGCCGCGTGGCACCGGGCGTCCGGAAGGCGCCGCAGCGCCGTCGAGAGGGGGAGGAGGATGGCCAGCGCGGCGGGAGGGTCTCCGGCGGAGAAGCGCTTGCGGGCCTTCGCGAGCTCCCCTTCGACGGCGCCGGAGAGCCGCTCGGCGCCGGCGACGCGCGGCAGGTCGCTCAGGCGCACCGTCTGGTATTCGCCCTCGAGCTCGCCGCAGCGGGCCCCGGTGTCGGAGTCGAGCAGAGCCAGGGCCGACGCGTAGAGACGCGCGGCGTCGGCGGGCCGGCAGGAGCTTTCCGCGTCGCGGGCCTTCTTCAAGGAGGCCCGGAAGCCCTCCTGCAGGCGCCGGCGGGAGTCGGTGACGCGGGCGAGGCCGGAGAGCTCGGCGGCGACCCCGCTCGCCCCGCCTTCGCCGCGGTCGCAGCCGGCGGGCAGGCCGGCGAGGAGCTTCAAGGCCCGCTCGGCCCGGTCGGTGCGGTACTCGCAGCGCTCGGGGGTCGCGTAGAGGCGGGCGCCGTCGAGGGACTCCCCGAGGTCCGCCTTCTCGCGCGCCCAGGCCTCGGCGGCCCTGAGGCGAGCCTTGACCTCCGAAGCCAGCTTCGTCCGGGCCGCGGACTTCTGTTCGTCGAGGCCGGCCAGGACCTCGTGCCAGGCCGCGGTCGACTCGGCAAGCCGGCAGGCGCGGGCCAACCCTTCGGCGCGGCCCGCCGCGGCGCGGAGGGCGTCGAGCGCCTCCGAGACCGGCACGGAGGCCTCGCGCGAGAGCGGAGCCCCGTCGGCGGAATCCAGCACCAGGCGGTAGGTGAGGCGGCCGGCGGCGGGCACGGCGGCTTCGACGTTGACGACGTAAGGCCCGCCGGCGGCCCGCTTGTGGGCGTCGCGGCGCACGAGCGTCAGGCCCTGGGAGCCCTGGTCGAGGTAGAGGGCTTCGACGACGTCCGTCTGCTCGCCCTTGCCCAGCCCGTCGACCCAGTACGCGATGGAGAACACGGCCTTGTCGTCGGGCTCGAAGGCGGAGCCGTCCTCCGAGCGGGCGTGCAGTTCGGGGGCCGTGAGCTTGACGGAGCCGGGCTCGTCGGCGGCGGCCAGGATCTCTTTGAGGCGCTCGGTCAGGTCCGGCGCCTCGGCCAGCTTCGGGGCCGCCGCCCGGACGTCGCCCAAGGCCAGGCGCGCGTCCGAGTCGCGTTCGAGCTTGGCCAGCCGCTCCGAGGCGGCGGCCAACGCCTCGAGGGAGGCCTGGTCCGCGAGATAGGCGGCGAGGTCCTCGGCCAGCCCGGCCGAGGGGGCGCCGTCGGCGCGGCCGGCTTCGAGGGCCGCCGGGAAGCCTCCGCGGCCGACGGCCGAGGCCCAGGCGGCGACGTGGCGGGACGCGTCGGAGGAGGGTTTGGGCCCGGAGAGCAGGGCGAAGAGCTCGGCGGAGCCTCCGTCGCGGAGCCCGCGGCCCCAGGAGGTCCCGTACGCCGACCCTTTCTTGAGGAGGGCCGGCGCGGCGTCGCCCAGCGCGGCGCGCGCGGAAGCGCGCGCGGAGAGCGCGGCGAGGGCCGCGCGGACCGGCTCGGAGAGGAGGCCGCCCGGCGCCACGGCGCGCAGGTCGGAGAACGCGTCGGCCGGGTCCGCCGGGTCGGAGCCTTTGCGGGCCGCGTCGTAGGCGGCCAGGAACTCGGTGAGGCGCTTGGCCGAGGCGGCCGCACGCCCGAGCGGCTCCCAAGCGACGTCGAGGAGGCGGGCGGGTTTCGAGTCTCCCGAGGTGATCAGCAGCCCGCGGCGCTCGAGGGCGGCCACGCCCGGCCCGAGGTCCCCAGCCAGGGTCGCGGCGGCTTGGACGCGGACGGATTCGGCGGCGGAAAGGGAGGGCAGGGACGCCGACAGCAGGAGGACCAGGGGTGTCAGGAGCATCGCCGAAGATTACCTGTGGACCGGCAGGTTGTCAATGAGCCTGGTATTTCCAATGAAAGCCGCTGTTAAGAGGCGCAGCGGGCCGGACAGGGACGCCGGCCGTTCCAGCGTCCGCTCATCCACCAAGGACAGGTAGTCGAGCCGGAAGGCGGGGGTCCGGGCCAAAGCGGCCCGGGCGGCGCGCTCCACCGTGTCGGGCGTCGCTCCGCGTCGGCCCGCCTCGCGGGCTCCTTCCTGGAGGGCGCGGTAGAGCGCCGGGGCGGCGGCGCGCTGGGAGGGGGACAGGTAGGCGTTCCGGCTCGACAGGGCGAGGCCGTCCTCGGCGCGGACCAGAGCGCAGCCGACCACCTTGACCGGGAGGTCGAGGTCCGACGCCATCCGCCGCACGACGGTCAGCTGCTGGAAGTCCTTCTCCCCGAGGTAGAGACGGTCCGGCGCCACCTGATTGAGGAGCTTGAGGACCACCGTGGCCACGCCCCGGAAATGGCCGGGCCGGCTGGCGCCGCAATGCCGGTCTGAGAAGCCCTCGACCTCGACGTGGGTCCGGAAGCCTTCCGGGTACATCGCCGCGGGAGCGGGGCGGTAGAGCGCGTCCGTCCCCGCGCGGCGGCAGAGCGCGGCGTCCGCCGCGGCCGGGCGGGGGTAGCGCGAGTAGTCTTCGTTGGGGCCGAACTGCTTGGGGTTCACGAAGACCGAGACGACGACGCGGTCGTTCTCCCGCTTGGCCCGCTCCATCAGGGACCGGTGGGCCTCGTGCAGCGCGCCCATCGTGGGCACGAAGCCCACGGAGGCGCCGGCCTTGCGCCAGGAGGCGGTCAGCTTCCTTATTGAGGAAGGGGTGGAGGCGATGTGCATGCCGGGATTGTACAATGCCGGTATGCCCGTCTTGCCGCCGGCCTTCCTCCTCGGTGTCCTGAGCGTCGCCGCCTTCGCGGCCGAGCCGAGCGCTCCGCTCGACGAACTTGCGGCGGCCGTCAACGCGCGCGGCGCGGAGCTGACGGCCGAGGACCTGGCGCCGCTCTTCGACGCGGGCGCCCTGCACGACGGCTTCGGCGCCAAGGAGGCCGCCGCCGGCTGCGCGACGGCCCTGCGCGGCGCGACGGTCACCGCCGTCGAGCTCTCCGGCGTGCCGGTCCCGGGAGGCGACGAGGCCGCGTTGGCCGGCCGCCTGCTCGTCACGACGTCGTCGGGGCCCGCCGTGCTGCGCTTAGACGACGGCGGGCGTACGCTCTGCCCTTTGGACCGCGTGCGCCGAGGAGGTGACGGACGCTGGCGCCTGTCCGGGAACGGCCGGGCCGCCCGGGCCGAGGCGACCGCGGTGCTCACCCGCCGGCAATGGGACGCTCCCTGTCCCGCCTGCGGGGGACGGACCCTGCGCCTGGCGCTCTACGCCCCGCCGAGCGCGGTCTCGGCGGCGACGGCGACTTGGCCGGGCGGCCAAGCCGAGCTCAGACGCTCCGAAGCGCGGTCCCTTGAAAGGGTGTTGGTCCCCGGCCCGGGCCGGGCGCTCGAAGTCTGGAGCGAGGCTTGGGTCTGGGAGGCCGAGCAGGGCGCCCCGCCCTGGGAGGGCGCCCCGCCCTCCGGCGCCGAGGTCTCTTTCGCGTTCACGACGGCCGCCGGAGCGCGGACCGTCGGGCCGCTTCGCGTCCCGAGCTGGCCGGGGTCCGCGGCCCGCATCAGCGCCCCCGCGGGGCACCGCCTGGCCGACGCGCGTTTGGGCTCCGAGCTGCGCGTGCGCTGGGAAGTCCCGCCGGGGTTCGTCCCCGCTTCGGCGGAGCTGACGGGCCTCACGCGGGCCGAAGGCGCCGTCTGCGCGGCGGACGTTAAGGCGCCGCGGCCCGGGCCGGACGCGCGAACCGCCGTCCTGACCTGGCCGTCCACCTGTTCCGGGAACCAGGTCCGGCCGGCGAAGCGCCGCGTCGGCGACCCGCCGGCGGAGCTGACTTTGCGGCTCACCGACGGGGCCGGCCGGGCGCTCGAGGTCCGCCATGCCTTCTGGTAAGGCCCGGCCGGCCGCGCTCCGCGTCCCTCTGCCCGCCGGCGCGCCGCGGCTGGCGGTGCTGCAGACGGCGTACCAGCTGATGCGCAGCGCCCACGTCGTCGTCGGCGGCACGGGCGGCGAGCCGTTCCTCGAGCTCCATCCGCGGCCCGGCGTCGACGCCGCGGCCGCCGCGCGCGAGGCCGAGGCCGTCTTCGCCGCCCAGCTCGCGCGCGAGGCCGTGCGCGCCGCGGGGGCCTCGGTCCGCGCGGAGTTGACCCGGCGGATGCTCGGTCTGGCCGGCCGGGCCGCGGCCCGCCCGCAGGCCTCGGCCGGACTCCCGCCGGATGCAGCGGCGCGCGTCCAAGCCCTGCTGGCCGAGAAGGGCCAGTGGGAGGCGGACCCCTCCGCCATCAAGACCGTCTGGAGCGACTTAAAGCGCGGCGGCGCCCCCCGCCGATGAAGGACATCTTGACGCTCGAAGCCGGCTCGGCCGAGCTGGCCCTGTCCGCGGCCTGGTACGGCCGTCCGGCCCTCGAAGCCGCGGCCGCGGCCTTGGCCGGCCGCGCCTACGTCAGCCTCGTGACGGCGCGCGGGACCCATCGGGTGACGCTCCGCGCGACGGGCAAGGCCTCCGCACGCGGGCTGGCCGGCGAGTTCCTCGACGAGGCGCTCAACGCCCAGCTGCGCTCCGAGGTCGTCGACGCGGCGCGCGCGACGACCGGGCCGGTGCTGGCGAGCGTCTTCACCGCGGGCTTTACCGCGGTCCCCAAGGACCCGCTCGAGGAGATGGACCCGGCGGTGGCCCAGGCGCGCGCCGCCGAGACCGCGGCGCTTCAGGCCCGCGCGAGGGCCCGGTGAGCCTGCTGACCGAAGTGGACGCGTTGCCCGCGCCGCGGGCGGACCGCGTCGCGCCGCACCGCTACCGCGTCGTGGCCGGGCGCGTGCTCGCGGTCTCCGAGCCGGGGCACTGGGCGTTCTTGTCGGCTCCCGAGTACCGCGAGTACCTCGCGGGCCTTCCCGACGCCCATCCGCGCTTCGACGAACTGCGGGTCAAAGGATTCCTCGCGCAGTACCTCGACTTCGACCGCCTGGCCGCGGACGCGATGGAGGGCAGCCTCCTCTCCTGGGAAGGCTCCCACCGCCTCGTGCTGACGCTCGCGCGGGGGCGGGCCCGCATGTCCCCCGACACGCTCCGGGAGGCCGTGGACTTCGCCTTCACCATCCCCGGCCCCGCGGTCTGCCTGGAGCTCGTCGCCGCCGACCCGGAGGCCGTCTGGCCGCTCGCGCGCTTCGCCGCCGAATACGCCGCGCGGCGCTCCGAGTGGAACGGCCGCCGCTCCCGCCTCTGGCTCCGGACCCCGGCGCTCCCGCCCGCGCGCCGGGCCGACGAGTACGCGCGCGTCGGCCTCGGCCTGGCCCTCGTCCGCGACGCGGCGGCGGCCCCCGGGCTCGGCGTCGCGGCGGCGCGCTTCTCCGCCGCCGCCGCCGAACGCGCGGCGCCGGCGTCCCGGCTCGTCCTGACTTGGAGCCCGAAGGCCCGGTCCGCTCCGATCTGGGCTTCGGCCCTGCGCGCGGCCGGGTTCGGCTCGGCGCTGGTCTCGCCGGAGGCTCCGACGACGCTCGCGCAGGTCCCCGCCTTCGCCGCCTTCTACGCCGCCTTCCTCGACGCGGCCGTGTCCGACGGCCCGCCCCTGCGCGAGGAATGGGCGGCGGCGGCGCTGCGCCGCCTCCCGCCGGAGGGGGGCCGCCCGCGCGAGGAGCGCGGCGGGCCGCTGCCCGGCGTGGACGTGTCGGGGGAGCTCTGTGCGGCCCCGGACGGGACATTGTTCGCCTCCGAACGCGGGGCGGCGTCGCCTGACGCGCAGGGCGGCATCGGCGCCCTGGGGGCATTGGGCACGACCGCCTGGGAGGAGCTGGCGGCCAAGGAGGGCGTGCGCGCCCTGCTCGCCGCCGCGGAGGGGGACCACCACCCGCTGTGCTCGCAGTGCGCCTACAAGCCGGCCTGCACCGTCGCGCCGAGCCGTCACCTCGCCGCTCAAGGCACCTACTGGGGCAACCTCCCTTTGAGCCCCGCCTGCGGCGCCCAGATGGCCGCGCTCGACGCGCTCTTCGCCCGCCTCGCCGACGATTCCCTCCGGGAGAGTTTGCTAGGGTGGGCGGACTCATGGAGCCTCCTGTGAAGAAGAAGACGACGAGATCCCCCGGGGCCGTGACGGAAACGTTCAAGGTCGCGGAGCACGGGCTCGAGCCCATCCTCGGCGCGGCGTACCTGCTGACCGACCGCGCGTACGCGCGCGTCGACGGCGACCGGGCGAAGTCGCTGACCGTCACCCTCGTCTGCAAGGCGCCGGGCGCCGCCGCGCTCAAGGCGCTGCGCGAGGCCTTCGAGCTGGAGCTCGCGACGCAGAAGGTCCGCTGGGCCATGGCGAAGAACAACGTCGGCGTGCGCGAGTACGTCGCGCGCCAGGCGGTCCTCTTCGCCAGCGGGCACGCGCTCGCCCCCGCTCCCCAGGCCGCGCCGAACGCGCAGGCCGCCCCGGCCGCGGAGCCCCTTTCGGCCGACCAGCAGGCCGAGATCGACCGCCTCATCGCCGAGGTGGAGACGGAGATCAAGGAGCTCAAGAACAGGCCCGCCGGCGCCGACCCCGACAACGTCAAGGCCACCTGGGAAGAGAAGCACGGGGAGGCCTCATGAGCCGCCTCACCTCCCTTCCGTCCGGCTGGCGCCCCGACGTGAAGCGTCTGGGGCCGTTCAACTTCCGCCGCCTCGAGGGCGGGCCGTGGCTCCTCACAAACGACTTCGGCCGGCACCTGTTCCTGGAAGACGCCGACTTCCGCCGCTTCGTCGAGGGCGGGGTCAAGGACGAGGAGCCGCTGGGCCGGCGGCTGTGCGAGGGCGGGTTCGTCAACGACCGTTTGGATTTCCCGGCGCTGGCCAAGGGCTGGGCCGGGCGGACCGCGTTCCAGCGCAATCCGGGGCCGGTCCTCCACGAGTTCGTCGTGACGCTCCGCTGCAACCTGGCCTGCCGCTACTGCCACTCGAGCGTCGTGGACCCGTCGCGCACCGACACCGACATGTCCTTGGAGACGGCCAAGAAGGCGGTCGACTTCATGTTCTCGACGCCGAACCCCGTCCTGGGCATCGAGTTCCAGGGCGGCGAGCCGCTGCTCAACTGGCCGGTGGTCAAGTTCGTCACCCTGTACGCGCGCCAAAAGGCCGCTCTGACCGGCCGCAAGCTGACCGTCTCCCTCGTCTCCAACTTCTCGCTCTTAAACGACGAGCGCCTCGACTTCCTGCTCGAGAACTACGTGTCGATGTGCACGTCCCTGGACGGGCCGCCGGAGGTCCACGACCGCAACCGCCCGCTCTTGGGCGGCGGGCCGTCCCAGAAGAGCGTCGTCGCGTGGCTGCGCCGCGTCCAAAAACGCGCCGAAGGCAAGGACGGCCGGAGCTACTACAAGCCCGGCGCGCTCTTGACGACGACCCGCTACTCGTTCCCGCACGTGCCCGCCATCGTCTCGCTCTACGAGGAGCTGGGCATGGGCAGCGTGTTCGTGCGCAAGCTCTCCCCCATCGGCTACGCCAAGCGCGTGTGGGGGGAGGTCGGCTACTCCCCGGAGGAGTTCGCCGCCTTCTACGAGGCCATGCTCGACGAGGTGATGGCCCGCAGCAAGGCCGGCTCGCCGATGGTGGAGCGCTGGGCCCTGGTGTGCCTCGCTAAGATCCTCGACAACGCGGACCCCGGCTACATGGACCTGCGCTCGCCCACCGGGGCGGTGCTCGGGTGCCTCGCCTACAACTACGACGGGCGGCTGTTCTCCTCGGACGAGGGGCGAATGGTGGACCACACCGGCGACGCGACCTTCGAGGTCGGCACGGTGGACGGGACCTGGGACGAGGTCCTGGAGCATCCGACGACCCGCGCGCTGGTGCATGCCTCCCTCCTCGAGAACCAGCCGATGTGCTCGCAGTGCGCCTACAAGCCCTGGTGCGGGGTGGAGCCGGTCTACAACTACGAGACCCAGGGCACCATCTTCGGCCGCGTGCCGGAGAGCGGCTGGTGCCGGACGTACATGGCCGTCTTCGACGTGCTGATGAGGAAGCTCCGCGACCCCGCGTCCCGGGCCGTCCTCGAATCCTGGCTGGAGCGCGACCGCAAGCGCGGGCAGGGGGGCGTATGAAGGCTCTGGGCGTCGTCACGGACGTCAAGGCTCACGAGGCCTCGCTGAGCGTGCCGAAGGCCGTCTACTCGGAGCGCGCGCTCGAGATCGCCGCGGCCGTCTTCGCCAAGCGCGCGCAGACCTACGTCGGCGAGACGAAGACGGCGTGGGAGCTGACGCTCGAGGCCAAGCGCAAGGGCTTGACCGCGACGGAGCTCGAGGCTCTCGCCGGCGACTTCCTCGCCGAGCTCCTCAACCAGGAGGTCCGGTCTTTGACCGGCGCGTTGAACAAGGACGTCGCCGCGCTGCAGTCCGCCCAGGCCCTGCTCGCGGCGCGCGGCGGGGAGAATCCGCCGGCCGCGCCCGAAGAGGACGCCGCTTTCAAGAAGGCGGCCGCGAAGCTGCTGGCCGAGGCCAAGGCGGAGCAGGCCCGGACCGCCCCGAAGCACGGAGACAAACCATGAAGAGGGAGGCCGTCATCGTCGTCATCTCGGTCGGGGCCACGCTGGCCATCCAGAACTGGCGCGCCAGCCGGCGCCACGCGGTCCCCGCGCTGAGCGTCGCCGGCGAGGAGACCCCGGGAGGCCCCGAAAAGCCTTACCAGCGCCTCTCCGTGTCCGACGCCGTCCTGGAGAAGATGCGCGACCAGGCCGCCAGCGAGCTCGCCGCGCGCGAGGCCGCCCGCGCCCCCGGGCCGGGCGGCTCCTTCGGGCCGACGGACCCTCTGGACCCCAAGGCCATCGCCGAGACCATCAAGGCGCGCTTCGCGCCCGGCGAGAAGCCCACGGCCGAGAAGGTCCGCACGGCGGTCGCCGACATCACGGCCGACTCCGAGCGCCGCTGGGCTTCCTCGGCGCTGGCGCGCATCGTCGCCGACTGCCAGGCCGGGAAATTGGACGAGTTCCTCGCCCTCGCCGCGCCCGGAGTCCCGCCGGCCAAGGCGCGCGCCGAGAAGTGCCGCACCGAGGCGCCGCGCTGGCGCGTCGACATCCTCAAGGCCTACAAGGAAGAGGAGGGGGCGGCGCGCGCCGCGCTCGAGGCGCTCAAAAACGAGGTCCGCGCGGCGACGCCGGGCGAGGGCGAGGCGGCGGCTGAGAAGCTAAACGGCCTGCTGCGTCCCATCGAGGCGGCGGTGGAGCGGTTCGACGGGCGGCCGGACTAGGCTCACGGAATAATTTACGCGCTTCGGGCGCGTGGGTTCGAGAGTCGCAGACGGCCGCGACTCTCGAACCTCCTCTCCGTGAACGGCGATTGTTTGAAATTCAAGACGGGCCGCCCAGTTATCCACAACCAAGTGGGCGAATTTGAATTATTTTACGCTTCAAATCTCAGGAGTATTTGCCGCCAAAATGGCGGTAAAATCTGTCGAGAATTCTGAGATAAATTTCGGCAAATTTGCCCACCCCACTTGTGGATGAGCCGGGGCGCGCACCCACCGTCGTTCATTGAGGGGAGGTTCGAGGATTCCGGACGTTCGGAATCCTCGAACCCACGCGCCCAAGGCGCGTAAACTCAACCGTTCTTAAGGAAGAACTCGCGCACCCGCCGGTCGTACTCGGGCCCCGCGGCCTCCTGGCAGCGGCCGTGCTCGCCGCCCGGGACCACCCACAGCTCCTTGGGCGGCTTGCACATCGCGTGGAGGGCCTGCACCTCGGACAGCGGCATCAGCGCGTCCTTCTCGCCGGCGATGAAGAAGAGCGGCACGGCCGGCATGTCGGCGGCGTAGAGGACGGGGCTGAAAGGCTCCGGGTCGTGGCCGACCCGCGCGCGGATGAGGACCAAGGTCAGCCAGACGAAGGGGAAGTAAGGCAGCCGGTACGCGTTGAGGGCGAACTGGTGGACCACCCGGTTAAACGAGCGGAACGGCGACTCGAGCAGCGCGCAGCGGAAGCCCCCGTGGACCGCCATCCCGCGCACCCCCATCGCCGCGCCCATCGACAGGCCCAGCAGGCTCAGGCGCCGGGTCCACGCCGGATGGTTGGCCTTGAGCCAGGACAGCGCCGCGGCGAAGTCCCGCGCCTCGAGCGAGCCGATGGTGGACAGGTCGCCGTCGCTCTCGCCGTGGTGGCGGCTGTCGAACAAGAACAGGTTGAAGTCCGCGGCCAAGAAGTGGAAGCGGCGCAGCAGATCGCCCTTGTTGTCGCCCCAGCCGTGGCAGAAGAAGACGGTGCGGTCGGTGGCTTTGGCCGCGGGGATGAGCCAGCCGCGCAGGGTCAGGCCGTCCGTGCTGGGGAACGCCACCTTCTCGTAGCCGAGGCCGAACTGCTCGGGGAACACCGCGTTCGGGAGCATCCGATACGGATGGAACACCATGTTGGTGCCCCACCAGCACGCGTAGAACAGCCCGACGAGGAGGACGGCGACGGTCAGCGCCGCGTACAAGGCCACCTTAGGAGGCGCGCTTCTCCCGGGCCGGCGGGGTCGCGGGGCCGTAGGACTGCTCGCGGCCGGGGAAGACGCTCGAGCGCACGTCGGCGGACCAGCGCTTGACCGCGTCGAGCATGGCGGGCCGGAGGTCGGCGTAGCGCTTGACGAACTTGGGGGTGGGCCCCTCGCCGAGGCCCAGCAGGTCGTCGACGACGAGGATCTGGCCGTCGCACGAGGCGCCCGCCCCGATGCCGATGGTGGGGATGGAGAGCTTGCGGGTGACCTCGCGCGCGAGGTCCTCGGGCACCGCCTCGAGCACGATGGCGA
>SCTT01000185.1 GCA_004322435.1 bacterium | reverse complement strand
GCCCCTGCGGGACCTCGTGGGCCTCGGCGTCTGGGCGGCGAGCTTCGCCCAGCGCACCGTCCATTGGAAGGGACGCGTCTTCACGCTTGAGGGCAACAAGATGGTCGAGCGCCCGCCGGCGGCCGCGTGAAGCGCCTGATCGTCACGGCCGACGACTTTGGCCTGAGCCCGGAGGTCAACGCGGCCGTCGCGCAAGGCCGCGCGCGGGGCGTGCTGACCGCCGCGAGCCTGATGGTGGCCGCGCCGGCCGCCGGCGAGGCCGTCGCGCTGGCGAAGGCCGACCCGGGCCTCAAGGTGGGCCTGCATCTGGTGCTCTGCCACGGCGTCCCCGTCTCGGCGCCCGCGAAGATCCCCGCCCTCGTCGACGGGCGCGGGCGCCTGCGCGAGGACCTGGCGTCCTTGGGGGCGCGCATCTTCTTTTGCCGCGACGCCCGCGCGCAGGCCGAGGCCGAGGCCCGGGCCCAGTTCGAGGCGTTCGCCGCGACCGGGCTGCCCTTCGACCACGTCAACGGCCACAACCATTTCCACATCCACCCCACGGTGGCCGGCATCGTCGCGCGGCTCGCCCGCGAGTTCCGCGTGCCCGCGGTGCGCGTCCCCGCCCAGCCCTGGGCGGGCCTGCCCCCGGCCCAGGCCGGGATGGCCGCGGTGATGGCCCCTTGGACGGCGCTCGCGCGCCGGCGCTTCGAGGCGGCCGGCCTCAAAACGAACGACGTCCTCTTCGGGCTCTTCGAGACCGGCGCGATGGACGAGGCGGCTTGGCTGCGCGTCGCCGAGCGCCTGCCGGAGGGCGTCAGCGAGGTCTACTGCCACCCGGCCACCGCGACGAACGGCGTCCTGGCCGCCGAGATGCCCGACTATCGCCATGCCGACGAGCTGGCGGCGCTGCTCTCGCCCAAGGTGCGCGAGGCGCTTGAGCGCGCCGGCGCCCGCCTCTCGGCCTTCGCCGAGGCCGTCGCATGATCCGGGCGACCCTGTTTTTGTGGGTGGCGGTCCTGGCTTCGAGCCTGTCGAACGTCCTGACGCGCCGCGGCATGGTCGCCGTCGGCCCGCTCGAAGATTACCGGCCGGGGCCGCTCGTTCGCTACGGGCTGGCGGCGGTGACGAACAAGCACGTGCTCTTGGGCCTCGTCGCCGGCGCCGTCAACTTCCTGCTGTGGCTCATCGTCTTGTCCTGGGCCGACGTCAGCTGGGCGCTGCCGATGAACGCGGTCGAGTACGTCGTGACGGCCGTGCTCGCCATAGCCTGGCTCAAGGAGCGCGTGTCGCCGCGCCGGTGGGGGGCCATCGGGCTCATCACCGTCGGCGTCGCCTGCGTGATGGGGTCCTGGTGAAGCTCCGCGTCACGCTCGTGATGCTCGTCGCCATCGTCGCCGCCGGCGCCGGCAACGTGTGCCTTTCCAAGGGCATGCAGCTGGTGGGCTCGCTCGACGCCTACGACCCCGCCTCCCTGGCCAAGTTCTTCCTGGCGGCGGTCACGAGCCCCTGGGTCGTCGGGGGCATCCTCCTCGAGCTCGCCAACTACTTCCTCTGGCTGGCGGTGCTCTCCTGGTCGGACGTGAGCTGGGCCCTGCCGCTCAACGCCCTCGAGTACATTTTGGTGGGTCTGGCGGCGGCCGTGTTCCTCGGCGAGCGCGTCGGCCCGGTGCGCTGGCTCGGCATCGCGTTCATCGCCGCCGGCGTGGCGCTCCTCATGGACTCATGGGAACACCCCGAGACCCCTCCCGCGGCCTGATCGCCGCGGGCGTCGCCTGCCTCGTCGTCTCCTCGCTCTGCGACAGCGTGAGGGCGCCGCTCTTGCCGCTGTTGTCCGAGCGCTTCGCGGCCGGCTACTCCCGGGTGTCGGGCTTCCTCGCCGCGGGAAGCTTCGGCGCTCTGGCCTTCAACCTCCTCGCTCTGGGGCCCCTGGCCCGGCTCCCGGACCGCGGGATGGTCGCGCTGGCGGCGGCGCTCCAGGCGGCCGCGATGCTGGCGGCCGCCGCGGCTCCGGACCTCGGCACCCTCGTCGCGGCGGGGGTCGTGTGGGGCGCCGGCAACTCGGCCTTGGGGATGTGCGCGAACCTCCTCGTCATCCGCGGGGCTCCGCCCGCCGTCCGGCCGCGGGCCTTGAGCCTGCTGCACCTCTTCTACGGGCTTAGCTGCGTGCTGCCTCCGCTCTACGTCGGAGCCGCCTCCTCGGCCGGCTGGGGGCTCGCGCGGCTGCTCGCGGTTCCCGCGGTCCTGCCGGCGCTGCTTGCCGCAGGGACGCTTGCCCTGCCGCCGGGCGGCGGCGCCCCGCCGTCGGTGAGCCTGCGCGGGGCGCTGGCCGCGGCGCCTTGGGGCCTGGGGAGCGTCATCGCGCTTTACGTGCTCGGCGAGGTCATGACCTCGATGTGGCTCGTCGCGCTGGGCACGGCCCGCGGAGCCTCCCTGTCGTCGGCCGGCAGCGTCCTGAGCGGCTTCTTCCTCGCGCTGGCCCTGGGGCGCGCCGCGACGGCCCTGTGGGCGCGGGCCGGGTCCGAGCGGGTCTGGGTGCCGGCGGGGCTCCTCGTCGGGGCGCTGGGGGCGGCCCTCGGCGGCCTGGGGCGTCCCTGGGGCTACGTGCTCGCGGGCTTCGCGTTCGGCCCGGTGTTCCCGCTCGTGATGTCGCGCCTGTCGGCGGAGAAGGAGGAGGGGGTCCGGGACGCGCTGGCCTTCGTCTACGCCGCGATGGTCGTCGTCCTCGCCGCGGGGCACCGGCTGATGGGCTGGACGGCCGAGGCCGCCTCGCCGGCGGCGGCCGGGCTCCTGCCTCCGGTCTTCCTCCTTTTGGCGCTGGCGGTCTGGACTGGTGCGGAGGCGTCGCATGGGCAAGCCTAGGCTGCTGGTCGCTCTCGACTTCGACGGCACCCTCGCGCCGCTCGCCCCGCGCCCAGAGCTCGCCCGGCTGCCGGAGGCGACCCGCGCCGCGCTGCGCGCGCTGGCGGCCCGCGCGGACGTCGTCGTGGCCGTGGTCAGCGGGCGCGGCTTAAGAGACCTTCAGACGAAGGTGGGCCTCGCGCGCGTCGCCTACGCCGGCAACCACGGCTTCGAGCTGGCCGTCGACGGCTGGCGGTGGACGCATCCGGGCGTGCCGGCCCGCCGCGCGGCCTTGGCCCGGGCGCTGGCGGACGCGACGTCCTTGTGCCGACTGGCGCACGGCGCGTGGGTGGAGGACAAGGGCCCGACGTTCACCGTCCATGTCCGGGCCGTGCGGGACCGCGCGGGCGAGGCGGCGCTCCGGGCGGGGCTCTCGGCGGCCCTGCGCCGCATCGGGGGCCTGCGCCTGGTGCCGGGGAAGCGGGTCTACGAGGTGCGGCCGCGGGTGGACTGGGACAAGGGGCGGGCCGTGGAGCTCTTGCGCCGCCTGCTGGCCCCGCGCGCCGCCTGCGTCTACGTGGGCGACGACGTCACCGACGAGGACGCCTTCCGGAGGCTGGCCGGCAAGGCGCTGACGGTCACGGTGGGGCACGGACCGAGCGCGGCGTCCCACCGGGTCGGGAGCTTGGCCGCGGTGCGGCGGCTGCTGGACGCGCTGCTGCGCGGGTACTAGCGCACCAGCCGGAACCGTAGAAGTTGCGCGGCCCTGGCGCGAGCGGTTGGCGACGACCAGACGAGGCGGAGCGTAAGTCTCATGCCGACTTCAGACTAGCCGGGCCCCCAACAAAAGACAACCCCCCGGCCGCGGGGCGGCCGAGGGGTCGGGGCGCGGATGCTCAGACGCCGACGGCGGGGCGCTTCTGGGCCTGCAGGCTCTCCTGGGCCCAGCGGATGTAGCTGGCGGCGCCGTCCGCGAAGGAGACGGTCGGCTTCCAGCCGAGGAGCTTCTCGGCCTTCTTGTTCGAGACGATCTTCGGGGCCAGGTCGCCCGCGCGGGCGTCCATGTAGCGGATGTCGGCCTTGGGGAAGAACTCCTTGACCATGTCGGCGATCTGGCGGACCGACGTGCGCTCCGAGCCTTCGAGGTTGAAGGTCTCGTTCTTGGCCGCGTCCTGGAGGGCGGCGACGTTGCCGAGCGCCAGGTCCTCGACGTAGACGAAGTTGCGCCACGCGGAGCCGTCGCCCTGGATGACGATGGGCTGGCCGCGCATCGCGCGGTTGACGAAGGTCGCCAGCACCGTGCCCATGCGGGCGCGCGGCCCGTAGGGGATGCCGTAGCGAAGGATGGTGGTGTCGAGCTTGTAGAGCTTCGAGTAGGAGTGGCAGAGCATCTCGGCCGAGACCTTCGAGGCCGTGTAGACGTGGTTGACCGCGTTGACGGTCAGCGGCGTGTCCTCATCGACCTCGGGCCGGTCGGACATCCCGTAGACCCAGGCGGTGGAGGCGAGGATGACGCGCTTGGCGCCGGTGCGGCGGGCGCCCTCGAGGACGTTCGCGACCGCCATGACGTTCGTCTGCATCGACTCGACGGGGATGTGGTAGACGTCGTTGACGTTGGCGACGGCGGCCAGGAGGTAGATGGCGTCGTACTCGCCGGCCAAAGCGACGGTGGTGCGCCCGCCGTCCAAGATGTCGGCCACGATGTGGCGGACGTCCGAGCGGTGCGGGGTCATGATGTCGAAGACCGTGACGTCGTGGCCCGCGTCGACGAGCTTGTCGACGACGTGCGAGCCGATGAAGCCGGAACCGCCGATGACGCCTACCTTCATGGACGACCTCCTGTGCGGCAAGGGGGGTATTATACCAGACGCGGGGTGCCGGACTTCAGATGACGCCGAGGCGGCGGCAGAGCGCCTCGAAGAGGGTCACCGCGAGGAGCCAGGCGGGGAGGTAGTCGAGCCGCACCAGGCCGTGGACGGCCCACCGCGCGTCCCCATAATCCCAGGGGCAGCGGCCGGTGCCGCGGCGGAGCAGCCAGCCGGTCGCGTATTCGAACGCGTAGAGGATGGCGACGTAGAGGGGGGCGCGGGCCGCCCAGGGCCAGGCCCCGAAGCGCGGGTCCAAGACCTTGAAGGACGGGACGACCAGCGCGTAGATGGGGAACATCCAGACGTAGCTCTGGCCCTTGAGGCGCCAGCCTTCCCGGACCTTGGGCTCCGTGAGCGCCGTGAAGAAGACCTCGAAGGCGACGCCGACGCAGGCGACGAGCAGGACCTCGGTCATGCGAAGGCCATCGAGGCGAAGCTGACCTCGCCGCCCGCGGGGTCGGCGGCATGGCCCCAGTGGAGGAGCTCGCCCTTCGCGGCCGGGTAGAGCGCGCGGTGCAGGCGGCTGAACGCGTACGCGGCGCTGACGCCGCAGACCTTGCGGGCGTTGCCGTCGCGCTGGACGGACTCAAGCCACCCCTCCGCGTCCTGCGCCGCCAGGCGCGTCAGGCCCTCGCGGTCCCGCGCCTCGACCTCGGCAAGCCACGCGGGGGTCACGTCTCGGTCGTCGCCGAAGCGGGGCCCGATGTGCGCGAGGTCGGCGCCGCAGACGAGGACGACCTCGGATTTGAGCGGTTCGAGGAGTTCGATGAGCCGGTCGAGGACGGCCTCGGTGCGCGCGCCGGGGTCGGACCCGTCCAAATCGCAGGAGGACGCGAGCAGCGGCAGCATCCGCGTCTCCCCTCCCAGCACCTGGCGCGCGTAGGCCAGCCAGACGGCCTGGAACTCGGCCGAGTGCTCGGCGCGATGCACGAGCTCGTCGGCGCGCAGGTCGTAGGGCGCGCCGTCCTCGAGGGCGCGGGCCAGGTCCTCGGCCAGCGGGACCGGGCCCAGCGGCGTCTCGAAGTCCTTGGCCGCGAGCACCAGCGGGGTGCCGGGCGTGCGGTGAGCGACCCCGATGACCACGCATAAGGGCGGCAGCGAGGAGCCCAAGAGCTCCCGGTACGCCCAGGCGTAGCCGGCGCCGCCGCGGTGGAAGTCGATGTGGGGGGCGACGAGGCCGGTGGGGCGCCGCCGCGAGCCGCGGGCCGGCGCCGCGCCCGGGGCGCCGGGACGCGCGAAGAACGCGGCCATCTCGGCGGCCAGTTCGCGGGGGTCGGCCGCGTAGGAGCGCCCGGCCAAGTGGGCCGGCCGGGCGCGGGCCTTGCGGTAGGCCGCCGTGCGCGCCTTGACCAGCTTGCGAAAGCGCGGGGAGTCGAGGAGCAGCGCCCGGTCGAGGCGCTCGGCGAAGGCCGCGACCTCCGCGGCGTCGGTCGCCAGGCCGTGGCGGGCCAGCTCGGCGGCGACTTGGGCGGCGGTGCGCCTGCCGTCGAAGCGCGCCGCGGTCTGGGCCTCGAGGTGCGTGAGGAGCGTCAGGCGGTCGGTCCAGCCGTCGACGTCGCGCAGGGCCAGCCAGACCTGGCCGTCCTCCCGCAGCGGGAACGCGTCGAGCGGCCGGAGCGCGGGTAATTTCATCGCCTGAATATTACTTTTTGTAAGATGCGCGCATGCGGCTCATCCAGATGTACCTCTCGGACCTCAAGGAGCTGCTCGCGGCCAAGGAGTTCGTGTCCGTACGCACCGCGCTCAAGGAGATCAGCCCCATCGACGTCGTCGACGGCTGGGACCATTTTTCCCGGGAGGAGCGCGGCGTCCTGTTCCGCCTGATCCCGCGCCAGCGCGCGCTGCAGCTCTTCGAGGAGCTCGAGCCCAAGGACCAGGAGGAGCTTTTGGGGGTGCTCAAGGAGGCCGACGTCGAGGAGCTCGTCCAAGACCTCGACCCCGCCGAGACCGGGCGCGTGATGCGGGGCCTGCCCAAGCACATGGTGCGCCAGCTCGAGGCCATCCTGCGCAAGGGCGGCGCCGGCCCGCGCGCGGCCCAGGTCGCCGCCTACCCCGACAAGTCGGTCGGCGCGCTGATGCGCACGCGCTTCCACACCGTCCAGCCCCGCTGGACCTGCCGCGACGCCCTGACGCGGGTCTCCGCGGGGACGCGCCTGCGCTTCATCGAGAACACCTACCTCGACACGCTGATCGTCGTCGACCCGCAGGACCATTTCCTCGGCACCGTGACGCTCAAGGAGCTCGTCGTCGCGCCCGCGGACATGCCGGTCTCGGAGCTGGCCCACTCGCAGGTGCAGGTGTTCGTCCCGGAGATGGACCAGGAGCGCGGCGCGCGCCTGTTCCACCACTACAAGCTCGACTGCGCCGCGGTCATCGACCGCGACCGCAAGGTGCTGGGCGTCGTCCTCGACAGCGACATGGACGAGGTGACGGCCGAGGAGACCGAGGAGGACATCGCGAAGATGGCCGGCACGGCCGCGGGCCTGCTCGACGAGCCGGTGTGGAGGATGACCTGGGTCCGCTCGCCCTGGCTCCTGGCCACCTGCCTCGGCTACATCCTGGTCTCGCGGGTCATCCACCATTTCGAGCTGGTGCTTTCGCAGGTCATCGCGCTGACCTCCTTCATGCCGCTCATCGCCGCGATGGGCGGGAACGTCGGCGCGCAGACGGCGACCATCATCGTGCGCGGGTTGGCCACCGGCGAGGTGACCGAGGTGGACGCGATGCGGGTCTTCGCCAAGGAGACCTGCGTCGGGGCCCTGCTGGGGTCGTTCTACGGGGTCGGGATGGGGTGCGTGAGCTGGCTGCTCTACGGCCAGCGCTTCGGGTTCGGCTTCAGCGCGGTGGTGGCGATCGGGATGGCGGTCTCGACGACGACCGCGGCCGCCATCGGGTCGCTCGAGCCCTTCGTCTTCCACCGCTTCAAGATCGACCCCGCCACGGCCACCGGGCCGCTGATCACCTGCATCGCCGACATGATGAGCACGGCCAGCTACCTGACCGTCGCGTCCTACCTGCTGACGCGCTAGGCGGCCTTCCCCTCGCAGCACTTCTTGTACTTCTTGCCCGACTTGCAGGGGCAGGGGTCGTTGCGCCCGACTGAGGGGGCCGTGTTGACGACGGTCTGCGGCTTCGGGGCGTCGGCGGCGGGAGCGGCGGCGTTGAACTTGCCCGCCATGATGTCCTTCTGGTTCTTCTCGACCCAGGCCTTCACGGCCGCCTGGTCCTTCAAGTTCACGCCGTCTTTCTGCATCGCCAGGGCGACCGACTTCATCTGGGCGAGGAAGGCGGGGTTCTTCCAGTAGCGGTAGAACTTGCCGAGGAGCCCCTGCTTCTCGAGCTCTTTTAAGTCGGGGGCCGAGCCGCCGGCGAGGGCCGCGGCCTGCGCCGCCGCGGCGTCGTCCGAGGACGGCGTTCCGGTCAGCTTCTCTTTGATCTTCGCTAGGGGGTTCCAGGCCATGGGGGAAGGGTAGCAAAGTAAGGCGCCTTCGGCCCTGGCCGAACCGCCCTTCCCCCGATATACTACGTGCGATGAACGAGCTCCTGTTCGCGGCGCGCCGCGGCCACCTGGCCGTGGTCAAGACGCTGCTCGCCTCGGGCGCGGACGTCACCGCCACCAACGAGAAGGGCGCGACGGCGCTGGCCGTCGCGGCGCAGGAAGGCCACGTCGAGATCGTCAAGGCGCTCCTGGCCGCGAAGGCTTCCGTCGCCGCGCGCGACAAGGACGGGCGCACCGCGCTCTTCTCCGCCGCGGCCGCCGGGCACGTCGACGTCGTCAAGACCCTCTTGGACGCCAAGGCGGACCCGGCCGTCGCGGACCGGGCGGGGACGGGCCCGCTGTGGGCCGCCTCCGAGCAGGGCCACGTCGAGGTCGTCGAGGCCCTGCTCGCGGCCCTCCCCAAGGGCTCCGGGTCCGAGACGAGCGCGGCCCTCCTGATGGCCTGCGGCCAGGGCCGCACCGACGTCGTCAAGGCGCTCTTGGCCGCGGGAGCCGACCCGAACTCGAAGGACAAGGCCGGCCTCACCGCGCTGTCGCTGGCCAGCCAGCACGGGCGCCTCGACGTCGTCGCCGCCCTGCTCGCCGCCAAGGCCGACCTGCGCGCGGCGGCCCCCGACGGGCGCACCCCGCTCCTCTTCGCGTCGGCCGGCGGCCACACCGCGGCGGTCAAGGCCCTGCTCGCCGGCGGCGCCGACGTCCGCGCCCGCGACGGGAAGGGCTGGACCGGGCTGACCTACGCGGCGTCCAAGGGCTGCATCGACGTCGTCCGGGAGCTCCTCGGCGCCGGGGCCAAGCCGGGCGCCGCGGCGTCGGGCGGGGAGACGGCGCTGATGGCCGCGGCGCGGGGCGGGCACGTCGAGACCGTCGAGGCCCTGCTCGCGGCGGGGGCCGACGCCGACGACGCCGACAACGAGAAGGTCACCGCGCTGATGGTCGCCGCGATGAACGGCCATGTCGAGGCCGCCCAGGCCCTGCTCTCAGCCGGCGCGCGCGTCGAGGCCCGGGAGACGGTCGGCTGGACGGCCCTCCTGCTCGCCGCCCAGAACGGGCGCAACGACGTCGTGAAGGCGCTGCTCGCCGCGAAGGCCGACGTCCAGGCGGCCGACGACGACGGCGTGAGCGCGCTGATGCTCTCGGCCTTGAAGGGCCACGACCACGTCGTGAAGACGCTCTTGGCCGCCGGGGCGGACCCGGCCGCCCTCGACAAGAAGGGCCGCACCGCGCTGGCCTTCGCCGCCCAGAGAAACCATGTGGAAGCCGGGCGCATCCTGCGCGAGGCCGCCGCCAAGCCCAAGGCCGCCCCGCCGCCTCCCGCTCCCGCGCCGGCCAAAGCGGCTCCGCCTCCGCCCCCTCCGCCTCCTCCGCCGCCTCCGCCGCCCCCGCCGCCACCGCCTCCCCCCAAGGCGCCGCCTCCGGCGCCGGAGCCGGACGTCGACCCCGCGGCGCGCTTCCGGCGCAAGGCCCCGGAGCCGGCGCCCACGCCCGCCCCGACGACCGCGGTCCCGGTCTCCGAAGCCCCGGTGGACCGCGCGCGCCGCCTGCTCGGGAAGGGCGACGCCGCGGGCGCCTTCGCGGCGTTGACGCGCGAGGCCGTCACCCGCGCCGCGTCGCTCCCGGACCATGCCCGCCTCGTCGCGGCCGTCTGCGTCAAGGCGGGCCAGCTCGAGGGGTTCGTCAAGGAGCATGCCCGCCTCGACGGCTCGCGCGATTTCCTGGCCGCCTACGGCCGCGCGTTCATGGAGGCCGGCCAGAACGAGGCCGCGCAGACGTTCTACGCCTCCATCCCGCCGCTCAAGCTCACTCCCCGCGACGAGCAGGACGTGGCGGAGCTGCGCCTGCGGGTGGGCGACGAGGAGCGCGCCGGCGTGCTGCTGCGCCGCGTGCTGCAGGCGCGGCCCCTGGCCGACGACCCGGCCTGGCCCTATTCGCTCGCGCGCCTCGCCGAGGAGCTCGGCCGCCCGCGCTTCGCCCAGCACGTGTACGCGCTCTTCGAGGAGAAGGGCGTCCAGTATAGCGACGCGGCGACGCGCCTGGCGCGCCTGCGCTCGGGCGGCCCGGCCAAGGCCGCCCCGCCTCCGGCGGCCGCGGCTCCCGAGGGCTCGGACATCGGCAAGGTCATCGCCGGGCGCTACAAGGTCGTCAGCCAGATTGGCGAGGGCGGGATGGGCGTCGTCTACGAGGGCTACGACAGCAACCTGATGCGGCGCGTGGCCATCAAGCGGATGTCCGACAGCCTGCGCACCGACGCGCGCGCCCGCGAGCGTTTCATGCAGGAGGCGACCATCATCGCCCGCCTCACGCACCCCTATATCCTGGCCATCCACGACGTCGTCTCGAACGACCAGGGCATCTACCTGGTCTTCGAGTACGTCGACGGGCGCCCGCTGACCGACATGCTCATCGAGCGTGGACGCCTCACTTTCGCCGAGGTCAAGCGCGTGATGGCCTTCGTCTGCGCCGCCATCGACCATGCCCACCAGCACGACATCCTGCACCGGGACTTGAAGCCCGCCAACGTCATGGTCGACAAGCAGGGCTTCGTCAAGGTCATGGACTTCGGCCTCGCGCGCGTGGCCCGGGACTCGGTCAAGCGCCTGACCCACCAGGAAATCATGGGCACGCCCGCCTTCATGGCGCCCGAGTACCACATGGGCGAGTCGGCGCCGCCGGCCGACGTCTTCTCCCTGGGCGTGATGTGCTACGAGATGCTCACTGGGGATTTGCCCTTCAACGGGCCGGATTTCCTGGCCCAGAAGGAGCGGCGCAAGTACGTGCCGCCCTGCACTTTGGTCCCGGGCCTGCCGGCGGGGCTCGACGCCCTCATCGCCGCCGTGCTCGACCCGGACCCCTTGAAGCGCCCCAAAGCCAAGGAGTTCCTCACGCGCCTGCAGGCGCTGACCTAGTCGGCCAGGAAAGCTATAATCCCGTCAGAAGCCGCGGCGCGGACGCCGATTTGGAAGGGTGCGTGAGCGGTTGAAACGAGCACTCTCGAAAAGTGCCAGGGATGCAAGTCCCTCGTGGGTTCGAATCCCACCCCTTCCGTGGATCCAAAAGGAAAGGCCCCCTTCCGGGGGCCTTTCCATTCCGCGGGGAGCCTACGCCGCCGGCGGCTTCGGGGCCAAGAGCCCCTCGAGCTGCTTCTCGAGCGGCTCGATGGTCTTCGTCAGGCTCGGCGTGAGCGCCTTCGCCCGGCGCAGCTCCTCGAGGGCCTGCCGGTAGCTCCGGTCGCGCTCCTCGGGCGTCACCTGCCGCCGGATGCTGCGCGAGAGGGTGTCCATCGTCCGCGAGCGGCCGCAGTAGAAGGAGACGGTGCCGGCCTCGATGCCGCGCGCCGCGGCGGCCGCGCAGTCCTGCAGCACCTCCGCGTAGCGGCCGGCGTCGGTGCCGGCCTGGGTGGAGGTGATGTAGAAGACCCGGTTGTACTTGCTGTATTCCGACATCAGCGGCCGGACGGCGGCGAGGTCGGCGAAGCCCGTCGCCGGGAGGCTCGGGTTCTCGAGCGCGAGCTGCGCGCGGCGGAGGTAGGCGACCTCCGAGCCCGGTACGAGAGCGATGGCGCGGGTGTAGGCGTCGTAGGCGCCGCGCGCGTCTTTGGCCTCCTTGAGCCGGGCGGCTTCCATCAGCTCCGAGGTGAGGTTCGGGGTCCGCGGGGCGGAGAGGACCTCTTGGCGGATGAAGGCGACGGCCGCCGGCAGGAGCCCCAGGTTCTTCCAGTCGCGGGCCGCCATCGACGGCTCGAGGGCGACCCAGGAGCCGAGCTCGCCCAGGGCTTCCATCAGGTTTTCCTCGGCGGCGTAGGAGCGGGCGAAGCCCATGTTGAAGGCCAGCTGGTCGCGTTCCTGCGCGGTCCCGAGCGAGGCGGCTTGGGCGCGGTAGTCGCGCATCGGCTGCTCGACGGCGGCGCGCCACTCGGGGCGGGTGGAGAGCGCCAGCTCGATGTCGGCGACGTGCACCAGTTCGTGGAGGAGGATGCCCAGGGCCTCGTCGACGAACTTCGCCGGCTGGGCGGCTTTCACGAAGTAGCGGTCCTGGAAGGTGAGGGACGTCTTGTAGGCGGAGGCGTTCTCCGTGCCGCTGGCTCCGGCGACGACGGCGCGGTGCAGCGTCAGCGGGCCGTTGGCGACGCAGCGCGCCCAGAGGCCGGGCTGGTTCTGGACGACCCAGCCCAGTTGGCGCCGCACGAGCTGCTGCTCGGCGGGCTGCCAGGCCTTGAACTGGCGCGCGCTGATGTTGGGGTTGGGCTGGTCCGAGAACCGCACCAGGTCCTGCCACGAGGACTGCGCGCCGACGGTAGTCCCGGCGGGGACCCCGGGGACGTCGGCGGCGGCGACGCGCACGCCGGCCAGGCGCAGCGCGGGGAGGCTCGGGGGGAGGCCGACGGGGCCGAAGGCGGAGGCGGGGGAGGCGGCGAGGAGCAGGGCGACGAGCGGGGCGCAGCCTTTCATTGCGTTACCACGCGGGCTTGGAAGTCGAACTTGGGGCCATCTTGGTTGATCAGGCGGTTCGTGCCCCAGTCCACCCGGCCGGCGAAGACGGCCGCCGTGGGCTGCTCTTTGAGGAGAGTGACCGGCATCAGGTCCCTGACGCCCGGCACAACGTAGAACAAGTAGAGGTCCGTCCAGTCCTCGCCTTGGGGGGTGGCGAGGTCGGCCTCCCAGGCGATGCCATCGGCCCGGTAGGTCCGGGTCGCGGTCGGCGGGGTCGGGGTTCCCATCAGGGGCTCGTAGTCGGTCGTTCGGCAGCCTACGTAGCGCAGCAGCAGTTCGATGGGCGCCGAGCCGTTCGTCGGCAGGATGCTCAGACGCAGAGGCTTCTCGAGGGCCCGGTTGGAGGCGCAGGGGTTCGCACTGGCCAGGGCGGGCGCGCCCAACAGGCCGGCGAGGAGGAAAGCGAGGGTGATTTTCATGGAAGTCATTGTAGACCCCCGCGCCGGCCGCGGCTTAGGCCGGTCGGGCACATAGGATAGGCATTAGGCCTAGGGCCTTTGCCTATCCTCGCGGAGGGTTCAGACTTCCGGGTTCGGGTCGGAGGGCGGTTCCGGAGACGGCGCCGGGGCGTCCGACCAGTGCTGGGCCGGAAGGTCTGTGCCGTGGTCGCCGGCCGGCGGGAGGGCGCCTCCCGTCGGGGCGGCACCGGCCGGAGCCGGCGCGCCTTCCCGGCGTCCGCGGCCGCGTCCGCGGCGGCGCTTGCGGCCGCGCCCGGGGCGCGGTGCGCCCTGGGCCGGAGCGGGCGTCGCGGCGGCCGGTTCCTCCGCGGGGGCGGAGGGGGCGTCCGGCATGACGCCGGGGTAGCGGGTCTCGAAGGCCCCGCGCAGGCGCGGGTTCTCGGAGCCGACGGAGCGCCAGTACTTCTCGAGGTTCTCGGCGCCGTCGACAGACAGCGCGCCGCCCTCGGCGGCGGCGGTGAACGGCACCGCGAGCCCGGTCAGGAGCTTCTCGACCGAGCGGCGCAGCGGGTCGCCTAGAACGGGCAGCGTGAGCGCCGGGGCGTCCGTGAGCTCGCCCACCGCGTCCACCAGACCCTTGAGGAAGGCCTTCTTCCAGTCGGGATTCGACCAGGCCCAGCGCGGCGCCGGGGGGCGGACGGCCTCGGGCTTGAGGTCCAGGCGGTTGACGAAGTCTTCGAGCCCGGCGACGGGCAGGCGAGCCTCGTGGAGGGCGCTGCCTTCGCGCGGGCCGACCTCGGGCCGGACGCCGAAGAGGCCCTCGGTGAGGATGCCCCACAGGCCGGCGTACACGGCGTCCCCGGTGAAGACCAAGGAGTCGCCGTCGCGGCGGGCGGCGGCGAACACCGTGCCCGTCCAGTAGGCGACCTTGTCGGAGAGCTTCGGGACCCGCGGGCCGGCCGCGGGACGCGGGGCCTGCTGCGGGCGGGGAGGCTTCGCCTGCTTGGGCTGTTTGTCCCGGCGCTGGCCGCGCTCGGGGCGCGCCGGACGTTCCGGGCGCGCGGGCCGCTCGCGGCGGGGCTTCTTCTCGTTGCGCTCGGCCTGGGCGGCGCGCAGGGACTGCGCGGCCCGCGGCGGCCGGGGGGCGCTCGAGACGCCCATCGGCCCGGAGCCGACGGGGCCCGGGTGGGTGGGCAGGCGCGCGGAGGGGCGCTGGGTCTGGGCCGGGCTGATCTGCTGGAACTCGCGGCGCAGCTCGGTCACGGTCGGCATCTCGACTTCGAATTCGGAGGCGAGGCGCTGGAGGGTGATGTAGGGGACGTTGCTGGCCCCGTTCACCCAGTCCTGCAGGGTCGTGACCGGGACGCCGACGGCCTTGGCGACGCGGTCCATGTTCCCTGCGGCTTTGCGGCGGACGTCGTTGAAGAACATCTCCCGTTCGTCTTCCTTAAGGACGGCGCAGGTGACGGGGAGGAGCTCCTCACGGTTTCTTAAAATGCCCATAGATAAGGCAGTCTACCATTTCGGGGGGTGGTTTTCCGTCGGAGGGACGGGCCGAGTCTAGTCGTGGTCGGGGCGGCCGGGCTCGTGCTGGTGGTCGTGGGCGGGGTTGTCCTGGTAGCCCAAAGACGTGACCAGACCGTCCCAGTCGCCCTTCTCGCCGTACCAGGAGATCTTGGCCAGGTGGGTGACGTAGTCGCAGGCCACCTTGGGGGCGACGGAGGAGGGGGAGCACAGGTTGACCCGCGCGTAGGCCAGCTTCTGGCCGGTGGGGTCCACCAGGCGCAGGTACTTGTACTCGGTCTGGAAAGCCTGCTGCTCGCCCTTCTTGACCTCTTTGGCGTTGAGCTCGCCGGCGGCGTGGTCGCGCGCGTGGGCCGACTCGTGGACCGCGGTGGCGGCGGCGAACTGGTCGCCGACCCAGCGCTGGACGTCCTTGAACTTCTTGTTGAAGAGCACGCCCAGGGCAGCGGTCTTCGTGTAGAGGAAGGCGCCCAGCGTGCCCTTGTCGAGCTTGTCGTCCTGGTCGTAGCCCATCATCCCGTCTTTGTGGAGCTCGCGGCCGTAAAGCCACGCATCGACGAGCTCGGGGGCCGGGGGCGCCTCGGCGTTCGTCTTGAACTTGGCCTCGGCGATGGTGTTGCCGGACTTGTCCACCAAGCCCTCGACGTTGCCGGAGGTCTCGAGGTCGGGCTTCTCCCAGCCGCGCAGGTCCACGTTGCCCACCGCGGAGGACTCGGGGCGAAGGATGTTCCCGAAGAGGTTGCCCGCCCGGCCGTGGAGCTCGTCCTGGGTGACGGCGGGGTTGGAAAGGGCGTCGTTGAGCTTGTCGGTCTCGTCGACGAGGGCGGTCGCCTGGGGGGCGGCCGGGGTCGTCGGCAGCTCGGGCGCCGAGGCGGCGTACTGGACCCCCACCTGGGCCGAGGCGGGGAGGGCCAAGAGGGCCGCGAGCAGCGTGACGGTCGTCATCCCTACGATTGTAGGGGAATCGCTTCCTTTATATGAGAGTCTCAGGGCCCAGGCCCGTCCTGGGCCCTAGGACCTACTTCGCGGGGGCGTCGCCCTTGGTCCCGACCCCGAAAAGACCGGGCCGGTTCTTTTCGACGTATTCGTAGGCGGAATAGGGCATCAGCGCGTGCTTGCCGCCGCGGACCAAGGTCGAGGAGGCCTCGAAGCTCATGTTCGGCAGGAAGTGGACGTTGAGCGAGGTCGGGACGTGCTCGTCCATCCCCTCGCGCGCGATGAAGGCGGCTTCGATGGAGTGTCGGACGGGGTCATGGCCGGCTTCCGGGTCTTTCAGGCGCTTCTCGATCTTCGGCAGGGTGTCGTCGTTGCCGTTCTTGTCCTTGAGACGGTAGTGGTCGCCGCCCACCAGGTAGAAGGCCTTCATCCGCTGCCGGCGGTTCAAGGCCAGCATCCGGAAGATGTTGGTCTCGCCGTCGTAGGTCGTGCCGACGGCGATTGAGGAATAGGCGAAGAACGGGGCGAAGGTGTCGAGGACGGCGCGGCCCATGGGATGGCGGAAGTCGGCCGGCGTCATGGAGGGCTTGCGCGGGTCGTCGCCGGCGAGCACGAAGACGACCTTGTCGAGGCGGAAGGCGGCCATCGCGCGCAGGCCGATCAGCAGGTGCGCCCACTGGAACGGGTCGGCGGCCACCGGATAGACCCCGATGCGCAGCTCGCGCCGCTGCGGCTTGACCTCCGGGTCGTCCGGTCCGGCGCGCAGCTCGGCGCGCGGGTCGATCTCGCCGCGGGCCATAAGGCGTTCGATCTCGGAGAGCAGCGCGTCGCCCTCGGTGCGCACCTGTTCGATGAGCGGCAAATCTTCGGGCTCGCGCCGGAGCATGGCGTCCAGCTGGCCGTGGAAGCGG
>SCTT01000184.1 GCA_004322435.1 bacterium | reverse complement strand
CCCGCGCCGCTGCCGGACCTCGTGGAAGTGCTTGACGTTCTTCTGGACGCGGTCGAAGTCCGACTTGATGCGCATCGCGTTGTACGTCTCGCGGTCCGGGGAGTCGACCGAGAAGATGACCTTGTCGGTGCCGGCGTCGATCAGGGCCTCGGCGATGGCGTCGGTCATGATCGTGCCGTTGGTGTGGAACATGATGTCGATGAAGCCGTGCTGCTTGGCGAACCGGATCATGTCGGGCAGCCGCTTGACCAGGAGGGGCTCGCCCAGGCCGTTGAAGTTGGCGGTGGGGGTCTTGTGGCGCCCGCATTCCTCGGCGACGCGCTTGAAGGTCTCCCAAGACAGGTCGCCGAGCTGGTCCTTCGTCAGCGAGGGCTGCGAGCAGAACGTGCAGGCGAGGTTGCAGCGCGTCGTCACTTCGAAGTTCATGTTGAGCGGGAACTCGCCGGCGTCCATCTTGGCGGGGCGCTCCGACCAGGCCTTCCGGTAGGCGGCGTACTCCGGCCCCTTCCCGCGCTCGTAGGCGTGGAAGTTCTCCGAGAGGTACATGACGCCGTACGCGTAATACGGGCTGGTGATGATCTTCGTCTTGTCGCCGTCGCTCACGATGCCTCTCAGGCCTTCGCCGTCGCCGGAGCCTTCAAGGCCTGGTCGACCGCGGCCCACTGGGCCTCGGACGTGGCGCGGCGCTCCTTGTACCAGGCCACGTAGCGGCGCACGCCCTCTTCGAAGCTGATGCGGGGCTCCCAGCCGAGCTCGGCCTTCGCGCGGGCGCTCGAGACCTCTTTGCCGCCGAAGTCCCCGGGCCGGCCGGGGACGCTCTCGATCTTGACGTTGCCGACGATCTTCCCGACCGTCTCGGCGATCTGCTTGATGGTGACCCTTTCCTTGCCGTCGAGGTTGTAGATGCGGTTCTTGGCGGCGGGCATCAGCGCCAGGGCGTTGCCCTCGGCGAGGTCCTCGACGTAGACGAACTTGCGGAACTGCGAGCCGTCGCCGGCCACCGTCAACGCTTCGCCGCGCAGGGCCTTGCCCACGAAGATGGGCACGACCGCGCCGTCGCGGGCGCGCGGGCCGTAGGGGATGCCGTAGCGCAGGATGGTCCAGGGGATGTCGTAGAGCTTGCCGTAGGACTGGAGGTAGTACTCGGAGGCGACCTTGGTGGCCGAGTAGAAGTGGCTGGGGGCCTTGAGCGCCGTCTCCTCGTCCACGGAGTCCACCGGGGCGTCGGAGTAGACCCACGTCGTCGAGCCGTAGATGACCCGCTGCTTGTTGCCCAGGCGCACCGCCTCGAGGACGTTGATCGTGCCGCGGACGTTGATCTGCTCGGAGTAGTGGGGCGCGTTGTAGACGTCTTTCACGTCGGCGACGGCCGCGAGGTGGTAGACCGCGTCGATTCCGGAGAGGGCCATGCGCAGGGCTTCGAGGTCGAGGAGGCTGCCGTGGTAGAACTCGATGTCCTTGCGGAAGGTCGGCATGACCATGTCGAACACGCGGACCTGGACGCCTTTGTCGCGCAGCTTGTCGACGACATGGGAGCCGATGAAGCCGGAACCGCCGGTGACGAGGACTTTCATGGTATCTCTCCGCGGCCTAGAGGGACGGGTTGTAGTACAGGGGCACGCACCAGTGGTTCTGGGCGACCCACTCGGCGTTCGGGAACTCGCCCTTGTGGCCCATCAGCTTGTGGCAGAGGACGTCGTAGACCTTGCCGGTCGACTTCTCGAGGGGGGAGAAGACGATGTACTTGTAGTAGCCGGAGGTCATCCCGGCGGGGAGCTTCAGGCGCGCGGGGTGCTTGGAGTCGAGGTGGTTCTTGGCGACCTCGTTTTTCCAGGCGACGATCTCCTCCATCCGGTCGGTCTGGACGACGCCCAGCGCGGCGGTGAACTCGGACATCCGGAAGTTGAGGCCTTCGACCACGTAATCGAACTTGCCGTAGTTGCGGTACTTCTTCGCGTACTCGACCAGGGCCTTGTCGGCCGTGACGAGCATGCCGCCCTCGCCGGTCGAGACCGACTTCGTGGCGAAGAAGGACCAGACGCCGGCCTGGCCCCACGAGCCGGGCTTCTGACCGTTCCAGGAGGCGCCGTGGGCGTGGGCGCAGTCCTCGATGAGGACGATGCCCTTCTTCTTACAGAACTCGGCGATCTTGGGCGTGTCGAAGGCGATGTGGCCGCCGATGTGGACCAGGAAGACGGCGGCCAGGTCGTGCTCCTTGGCGGCCTTCTCGACGGCGGCCAAGGACAGGCAGAGGTCTTCGCGGTTGCAGTCGCCGAAGACGACCTCGCCGCCGGCCTTCTTGACCGCCAGCGGGGTGGCCATGAAGGTGTTGGTGGGGACGAGGACCTTGCGGCCCTTCACCTTGAAGTATTCCAGGGCGATGACGGCC
>SCTT01000183.1 GCA_004322435.1 bacterium | reverse complement strand
GGCGGCCGGGGCCGCGCTCTCCTTGGCGGCGATGACCCCGAAGACGACCTTCTTGAACTTGCGCTTGAGGATGGGGCTGTCGAAGTCCTCCATGACGGTCGACTCCGTCACCGCGACGGCGGCGCCCTTCTTGAGCTCGGTCTTCTGGACGGCGGCCCATTCCTCGCCGGAAGGCGTCTTGATGAGGAGGTAGGTGTAGGTGCCCGCGGGCAGGGCTTCCGAAACCGTGCCTTTGATGACGCGAGGAGCGATGCTCCCTCCGGCTCCGGGGAAGGCGAGGGCGGGGGTGGACAGCATCACGGCGAGCAGGGCGGCGGCGCAGCGGTTCATAGGGCCTCCAGAGCCGGGATTCTACGAAGATTCAGGCGGCGGCGAGGCGCATGCGGGCCAGCTCGCGGGTGCGCGGGCGCTCCGACGGGGCGCGGGGAGGGGCGTTGAGCGCCTCCCAGAACGCGCCGGCCTCGCTTTGGACGAGGGCCTCGGCGCGGTCGCAGTCCTCGCGGCGCTTGGAGAGGCTCTCGGTCATGATGGCGCGCAGGTCGTCTAAATCGTAGAGGTAGACGCCGGGGAGGCCGGCGGCCGACGGGTCCACGTTGCGCGGCAGGGCGATGTCGATGAGGAAGAGCGGCCGTCCCCCGCGCGCCGCCGTCGCGGCCTTGAGGCGCGCGGCGTCCAGCAGAAACCCCTCCGCCCCGGTCGAGACGACCACGATGTCCGCCTCTTCGAGCTTGGCGAAGCCTTCCTCGAGCGGGAGCGCCACGCCCTTGAGCTCGGCGGCGAGCGCCGCGGCCTTGTCGAGGGAGCGGTTCGCGACCCACACCCCGCTGACGCCCTTCGAGCACAGGTGGCGGACCGTGGACTCGGCCATCGTGCCGGCCCCGAACACGAGGACCTTCTTCTCGGCGATGTCCGAGAAGATGCGCCGCGCGAGCACGGCCGCGGCGCCGCCGATGGAGGCGATGCCGCCGACGATGCCCGTCTCGGAGCGGACCTTCTTGCCGAGGTGCAGGGCGCGCTGGAAGGCGAGGTTCTCGGCGCGCGCGGCGGTCTTCTCGGCCGAGGCGTCGGCGTAGGCCGCCTTCACCTGGGCGAGGATCTCGCACTCCCCGACGATCCAGGAGTCGAGGCCCGCGGTCACGCGCATCAGGTGGCGCGCGGCGGCCTCGCCGCGGTGCGTGTAGAGCACGCCGTCCAAGGAGCGCCCCGCGCGCGCGGTCAACACGGCTCTGAGGCGGGCCTCGCCGGCCTCGTCGGCGGTGGTGTAGACCTCGAAGCGGCTGCAGGTGGCGAGGACGACGCAGGAGGAGAGCCCGGCGGCCTCGCGGAGGACGGCGTTGAAGCGGCCCGCTTCTTCGGGCCTCTTGACCAAGGCTTCGCGGACTTCGACCGCGGCGGTCAGGTGGCTCAGGCCTACGATGAGGAGCTCGGCTGCCATCACGGCATGGAGTGGCAACGTTCTGTCCAGAGGCTTCCGGGGCGGTCTGCGCGGTAATTTTGGGGGGAATCCCGTCCGGCTGCGCGAAATCGCGCGTTAGAGGTTGTGGCAGGCCATACAGACGTTGGCCGCCAAGCCGGCGGGCCCTTCGACGCGGCCGTTGCGGGTGTGGCCGAGATGGCAGGAAGTGCACCCCACGGCCCCGGACTCGAGGCGGATCTCGGGATGGGCTGCGGGATGGTGGTACGCCTCCGGCCGGACCAGAGCGGTCGACAGGTAATCGACGCCCACCGGGTGGTTCGCGCCGCCCGGGTCGATGTTGGGGCTGCGCTGCCCCGGCAGGGTGTTGGGCGCGGCGGGCGCGAGCCGGCCGTCGTGGCAGGAGAGGCAGAGGGCCGTGTTGACGGGCGCCGTCTCCGCGGCGCTCCCGGACAGCGAGGCCAGCCAGCGGGTCGGGTCCGAGACGGCGGCGCGGGCGGCGCCGGGGCGGCTCTCGAGGTGGCACCAGCCGCAGCTCGGCGCATCGCCGGCCGCGCGCTGGTGGATCGTCGCGAGGTCGGGCCAGTCCGCCGCGGAAAGGGCGTCGCGCAGGTCGGGCAGCGGCGCCCGCGGCGGGACGAGCCGGCCCAGGAGGTTCGGGAGGAGGACGAGGGCCGCGGCGGCCAAGAGGGCCAGGGGGAGTCGGCGCATGGGAGGGGACCCGCACCCTCAGTCTAGGCCCGGGACCTCCGGGATTCAAGGGAAAAGGCAGGGAAAGTAGCTTGGGCCGAATCGTTGCGGGACAGCCGGGGGCAATGACCGGCGTCCCGCCCTCCTCTGCGGGGCCGGGGGGCCGTCCGCGGGTCCCTCTCGCCCTGCAGGTCTTCGCCGCGCTGTCGGCGGCCGTGGGCCTGGTCTTCGCGGGGTCGTTCTTGCACGACATGACGACGCTGACCTCCCGCCTGGCTCTTCATCAGGAAGGGAGCCTGCGCGCGATGTCGCCGCTGGCCGAGCGGCTCATCGAGCAGTCGATGGAGCACGGGGCCCCTCAGCACATCAGCGAGCTCTTCCGCGTGCTGGCCGAGCGCCCGCAGGCCGGCACGGCCCAGTTGCTCGACGCCCGCGGGCGGCTCGTGGACCCTTCGGACCTGGGCGCCGCGCGCCCGGCGGCGCCCGCGCCGCCGGCGGGCAGCGTCGTCTACGAGGTCCCCATCGAGGCCAAGCCCTCCTGCACGCGCTGCCATGGGGTGAGCTCGGGCCGCCTGGGGACTTTGCGCCTCATCGCCTCCGACGCCGAGCGCGCCGAGCTGCGCCGGAGCCTCGTGCTCAGCCGCCTCGCGATGGCCTTGATCGGGGCCGTCGTCGTGGCTCTGGCCTCCTTGGCCATCGTCCGCCGCCTGGTCCACGCGCCGCTCGGCTCGGTCACCGCCGCGATGCGCGAGGTGGCGCAGGGGCGCTTCGGGGCGCGCGTGGAGGGGGAGCTTCCGGGGGAGCTCCAGGTCATCGCCGACGGGTTCAACACGATGGTCTCGGAGATCGCCCGCGACCGCGGCGAGATCGTGGACCTGCACCAGAAGCAACTCGCCCACGCGGACCGCCTGGCGACGCTCGGGGAGCTGGCCGCCCAGCTCGCCCACGAGGTGCGCAACCCCCTGACGGGGCTTTCCTCGGCGCTGCAGGTCCTGCAGCGCGAGGCGGAGGCGGGCTCCCCGCGGCGGGGCCTCATCGACAAGATGCTGCTCCAGCTTTCGCGCATGGACAAGACGATGGGCGACTTCCTGCGCTACGCGCGCCTCCCGGAGACGGCCCCGCGGCCTTTCGCCCTGAAAGACGCCCTGGGCCGGGTCCTGTTCCTGGTGGGGCCGCGCATGAAGGCCCAGAAGGTGGAGCTGCGCCAGCTCCTGCCCGACTCGCTGCCGCTCCTCTTGGGCGACCCGGGCCAGCTCGAGCAGGCCTTCCTGAACCTGTGCCTGAACGCCGTGCAGGCCATGCCGGAGGGCGGGACGCTCGAGGTCGCCGCGGCTCCGGACGGCAACGGCGCCGTCCTCGTCACCGTCCGGGACTCGGGGGCGGGCATCGCCCCGGGGGACCTGGAGCGGGTCTTCGAGCCCTTCTTCACGACCAAGGACGGCGGCAGCGGGCTGGGCCTGCCCATCACGCGCCAGATCGTCCTCGCCAACGGCGGCGAGCTGCGCCTCGCAAGCGAGCCCGGCCGGGGCACGACGGCGCGCGTGCGCCTGCCGCGCGCGAAGGGGGCGGCGTGAAGGGCGCGAAGATCCTGGTGGTCGACGACGAGGAGCTCATCCGGTGGTCGCTC
>SCTT01000182.1 GCA_004322435.1 bacterium | reverse complement strand
GCGAGTGAACTCCAGGCCGGAGGCCACATCCGCGATGAGCGGGTCGAAGGCGGGGAGGGAGAAGCGCGTGTCGCTCGAGGCGTAAAGACCGCTGGCGCCAGCGGCCTGCTGCCCTCCCATCGCGGCCAGAGCGGTCTGCGGGGCCGAAGCGTCCGAGCGCAGCGAGAGGGTTTGCGGCGCCTCGACGTTGCCCACCCGGTCCACGGCCCGGAATTGGACGATGTGACGGCCTTCGGCGAAGGTCAGGGGCGAGACGTATTGGACGAAGGTGCCCGCGTCAACGGAAACCTCGATGCGCTCGACGCCGGAACCAGCATCCTGAGCCGAGAAGCTCAAGGGCGTGGCTGGCGTGACGTAGCGCGTGCCGCCGGAATCGACGACCGTCGGCGTGCCGAAGGCGGCGGAGCTTTGCGGCGCCGTGGCGTCGATGAGGACCGTGGTGCTGCGCAGGACCTCCAACTTCCCCAGCCTGTCCTGGCTCTGGTAGGCCAGCAGATGCGTCCCTTCGGTGAGGGCGAATGGCGCCGTGTAGGCCGTGAAGGCCCCGCCGTTGTCCTGCCGGTGCGTGAAGTCCACCCCGGAGGCCACGCCGTTTACTTGGGGATCGACCGCCGGAAGGGCAAAGAGGGTTGAGGAGGAGGCGTAGAACGTAGCCGAGTCGGGTCCCGCGGACTGCCGGCCGCCCAGGACGAGCAGCGAGGTCTGGGGAGCCGTGTCATCGACCCCAATGGTGGAGACATGCGCAGCCTCGACGTTCCCAAGCACGTCCGTCGCGTAGAAGGCTACCTGGTGCCAACCATCCGCTTCGGTGCCCAAGGCGAAGGTGCTGGCGAACACGATGCCGGGACCGGGCGTGGCGGCGGTGAACGTGGCGCGGACTATCCCGTCCACCGAGACGCGCTGCGAGGCCACGCCTAAGCCCATGGCGTCGTAGAGGCTGACGAGGTCGTCGACGCTCTCCAATGCAAGCGGGGTCCCGCGCGCGACGACGGAGGCGCCCGCCACGAGTGCGAGCGGCGTGCCCGCGCTGAGCGTCGAGCGCGGCGCCAGGAGGTCGTGGATGACTTCGAAGGGCCCCGAGACGGCAGAGGCACCGTTGGCGACGAAGTCCACCGCCGTGGCCCGCAACTCCCAAAGGCCGTCATCGAGGTCCAAGGCACCGAACGAACTTCCATCCTGGACCGGGACTACCGTGGGCCGGGCGCCGTGGGGCGTTCCGTAGTCAGCCACCTGAACCAAAGTCGCCGTCACGGTGGGCGCGGGGTCGTGGTCGTCGGCGGCGCGCAGAGCCACAGTGAGCCGCGGGCCGCTCGGCAGGAAACGCTCCCCGGCTCCAGGCCCGAGGGCCAGGAAGGCGGGGGCTTGCGCGTCGACCACGGCCGTGCTCGAGAGCGTTTGAGAAACGTTGCCTACTCTGTCGCTGGCGCGGAAGGAAAGGGTGCGTGTGCCGGCTGTGAGCGTGAAAGGAGCGGAGTAGGCGGTGAACGGGGCCCCGTTCACCGCCTGCTCGATGAGGCCGACGCCGGACGCGGACCCTGCCGGGCCCGGGTCCTCCGCGGAGAGCGTCAAGAGGGTCGAGGAGGCCACGTATACGGCGCCATCCCAGTCCGCCCGCGGCGAACCGATGGTAAGTGCCACCGAGGGCGGCGTGGCATCGACAAGGACCGTCGTGCTGCGCAGGGTTTCCAGGTTCCCGACGCGGTCCTGACTCTGGTAGGAGACGAGATGGACGCCTTCGGCAAATCCCAGGGGAGACAAGTAATCCGAGAAGGCGCCGCCGTTGTCCTGCCAGCGGGTGAGGCTGAGGCCCGAGGCCACGTCCGCCACCACGGGGTCCGAGGCCGTCAGCGCCAAGCGCGTGTCGGTGGAGGCGAAGAAGCTGGAGGAATCCGGGCCAGCCGCCTGCCGGCCGCCCTGGAGCGCCAGCGAAGTCTTCGGCGAGGAGGCGTCGGAGCGCACGGCCAAGGGCTGAATGGGCTCCGTGTTGCCCACCCGGTCGACGGCACGCAGCCGCAGGGTATGACGCCCCTCCGCGAAGGTCAAGGGCGCGGAATACGTCACGAACGCCGCGTTGTCCACCGAGACCTCGATGCGGTCGATTCCGGAACCCGCCGTGCCGCCGGGAAGCGCCGGGTCCGCGGCCGAGAGCGTGACGGGGGCGGTGGGCGTGACGTAGCGGGTGCCGTCCGTGTCTACGAACGTCGGGGCTCCGAACGCGGCCGCGCTGACGGGAGCGGTCGCATCCACGAGGACCGTGCTGCTGCGCAGGACCTCGAGGTTTGTGATCTTGTCCTGGCTCTGGTAGCCGAACACATGCGCGCCGGCGGCAAACGAGATTGGAGCGGAGTAGTTTTGGAACGCGCCGCCGTTGTCCTGCCACCGGATGAAGTCCAGGCCGGCGGCTACGTTTGCGACGAGCGGGTCGACGGCCGACAGGGCTATGCGCGTGTCGGTCGAGGCGTAGAAGGTGCCGGCGACCGGGCCGGAGGCCTGATGGCCGCCCTGGAGGGTCAAGGTGGTCCGCGGCGCCGAGGCGTCGGACCAGGGCGAGACGTTCTTGATGACCTCCGCGTTCTCGACGCGGTCGAAGCCGCGGAACCGGACCGTGTGGCGTCCTTCCGTGAAGGTCAGGCTGGCGGTGAAGACGACGAACGGGGCTCCGTCGATCTCGATCATGACGCGGTCGAGCCCGGAGCCTTCGATGGAGCTGGTAATGGGAACGTCCGCGGAAGCGAACCCCAGGAGGGTGGCAGGCGTTACATACCGGACGCCCGAGATGATGGCGTTCGGGCTCCCGTACTGCGAGACGGTGAACGGCCCATTGCCGTCGACGCGGACCGTGGTGGTGCGCAGCACCTCAAGGTTGGTCACGCGGTCCTGGCTTTGGTAGCTCAGTTGGTGCACGCCTGCTGAGAAGGCGATCGGGGCGGAGTAGGCTTGGAAGGCGCCCCCGTTGTCCTGCCAGTTGGTGAAGGCCAGCCCGGAGGCGACGTCGGAGGCGAGGGGGTCGAGGGCGGGGAGGGCGAAGCGGGTGGCGGTTGAGGCGTAGAAGGTGGTCGCGTCCGGCCCGGACGCCTGGCGCCCGCCTTGGACGCCGAGCGAGGTCAGGGGCGTGGAGGCGTCCGAACGGATGGTCAGAGTTTGAGCCGTCTCGACGTTGCCGATTTGGTCCACCGCGCGGAAGAGGATGGTGTGGCGGCCCTCGGCGAAGGTCAGGGCTGCGGTGTAAGGGGTGAACGCCGCGCCGTCGACCGACACCTCGATGCGAGCAACGCCGGAACCCGGGGCGGGGTCCACGGCGGTGAAGGTGATGGGGGTGGCGGGGGTTACGTAGCGCGTTCCGTCCGTATCAAGGAAGGTGGGGGAGCCGATTTGGTACGAGCTGACAGGGGCGACGGCGTCGGAGCGAAGGAAGAGG
>SCTT01000181.1 GCA_004322435.1 bacterium | reverse complement strand
GGCTTTCGACGGCCTCGTCCAAGAGGGCCTCGGGCACGAGGGCCTCGCAGGCGGTCTCGATCTTGCCGGCGCGGGCCTTCGTGAAATCCATCACGTCGTCGATGAGGCCTCCCAGGCGCTCGGCGTTCTTGGCGGCCAGGCGCAGGGTCTCGGCTTCCTCGGGGGTCAGGCGGCCCTCGAGGTTCATCGTGAGGAGGCCCAAGGCGGAGCGGACCGAGGTGAGCGGGGCGCGCAGCTCGTGGGTCATGAAGGACCCGAGCTGGGACTCGCTGGGCCGGGACGGCTTCTCGACCTCGGTCTCCCGGGACGGGGGAGGGCCCGACCGGACGGAGCGGTCCACCAGGTCCTCCCAGCCGTGCTCGGCGGGGATGACCTTGAGGTCGCTGCACAGGGGATGGTCGTAACCCTTGTCCATGGTCGCCTTCTGCTTCATCTCTCCAGTATGCGCCGGAACCGTTAAACCCTCATTTCAAGGGTGTTGCGGGGTTGTTACGGACCCCCCGCCGACCCCCTACCCTAGTAGACGTTCGAACCCCCCAAAAAGTTCCAAACTCCAAATCAGGGACAGTCCCCTATTTGGAGTTTCCCCCCGAAATACTCAGCCCCGCCCGGCGAAACCGGGCGGGGCTGAGGGGTGGAAGCGGTGGGTCTACTTGCCGGGGTAGGCGACGCCGATCTCGCGGAGGAGGTCGGCCTCGGGCAGGGTCTGGGGCCGCTCGATCTCCTCCACGATGACCACCGCGTCGCGGTTGTCGAGGGAGTAGTCGGAGCCGTCGAAGATGGCCTGGAGGCGGGGCGCGTCGACCTTCTTGCCGCTGAGGCCGAAGCCCTTGCGCGCCTTCTCGATGGCGCGGGTCGGGGCGGAGGGGCGGACCTCGCCGGCGCGCTCGTGGTCCACGACCGCGGCCTTCGCGAACGCGGCGACGGGGACGGCGACGCCGACCGAGGCGGCGGCCACGGGCTGGGCCACGGCGACGGGGGCGATCAGACGGTAGGTCGGGAGGCCGGGCAAGGTCGGGATGGGGAGGACGGGGGCGGCGGGGCGGGGCAAGGTGGGCAGGATGTTGGGGGTGACGGGGGCGATGACGGGGAGGACGGGGCCGATGGGAAGGATGCGTCCGGGGACGACGACCTGGGCATGGGCGGCATGGGCCGCGAAGAGGGTGGTGAGGCCGGTGAGGAGGAGGTTGGTTTTCATGACACCGACAGTGTAGCCTTCCCCCCTCCCGACCCGTTATGAACCCGGTCAACCTCCCGCCTTGATGGCGCTCAAAGGCCTTAAGGCCCAGGCCGGCCTGGGCCCCTGGGAGCCGGCGGCGGCCCTTGGGGGACGGGGCGGGAGTTTGGTAGGTTTCCCGCATGAACAACTCCATCGCCACCGTGCCGATGCCGCAGAACGAGACCATCCTCTCCTACGCCCCCGGGTCCCCCGAGCGGGAGACCTTGAAGGCGACGCTCAAGCAGATGGGCTCGACCGTCGCGGACATCCCGATGTTCATCGGCGGCGAAGAGGTCCGCACCGGCAAGCTCGGCGACTGCCGCCCCCCCCACGACCACCAGCGCCTCATCGGCCGCTACCACATGGGCACGAAGAAGCACGCCGCCGACGCGGTGAAGGCCGCCCTCAAGGCGCGCCGCGCCTGGGCCGCCACCCCCTTCCACGACCGGGCCGCCGTGTTCCTGCGCGCCGCGGAGCTCTTGGCCGGCCCCTACCGGCCGGTCCTCAACGCGGCCACGATGCTCTGCCAGTCGAAGAGCGCGTACCAGGCCGAGATCGACTCCGCCTGCGAGCTCATCGACTTTTGGCGCTTCAACCCCTCCTTCGCCGAGGACCTCTACAGCCACCAGCCCTACTCCCCCCGCGGCCAGTGGAACCGACTGGAGTACCGCCCCCTCGAGGGCTTCGTCTACGCGGTGACGCCGTTCAACTTCACGGCCATCGCCGGCAACCTGCCCACCGCCCCGGCGCTGATGGGCAACACGGTGGTCTGGAAGCCCGCCGCGAGCACGATGTACTCGGGCCACTTCATCCTGCAGATCCTCCGGAAGGCGGGCCTGCCGGACGGCGTCATCAACATGGTCTCGGGACCCTCGGGCGACATCTCGGACGTCCTCTTAAAGCAGCCCGACCTCGCCGGCGTCCACTTCACCGGCTCGACCGGCGTCTTCAACTCGATGTGGAAGATCGTCGCCGACGGACTCCCGAACCTCCGGACCTATCCCCGCCTCGTGGGCGAGACCGGGGGCAAGGACTTCGTGGTGGCCCACCCGTCGGCCGACCCCGTCCAGGTGGCGACCGCCCTCGTGCGCGGCGCCTTCGAATACCAAGGCCAGAAGTGCTCGGCCGCCTCGCGCGCCTACATCCCGGAGAGCCTCTGGAAGAAGGTCAAGGCCGTGATGGAGGAGCAGCTCGGGCGCGTGAAGATGGGCGACGTCGAGGACTTCTCGAACTTCTTCAACGCGGTCATCGACCGGCGCGCGTACGAGTCCATCACCGCCTACATCAAGGCGGTCAAGCCCCGCGACGGCGCTAAGATCCTCTTCGGCGGCAAGTTCTCCGACGAGAAGGGCTACTTCATCGAGCCGACCGTCATCAAGGCCTCGCGGCCCGACTACAAGACGATGTGCGAGGAGATCTTTGGCCCCGTCCTGACGGTCCACACCTACCCGGACAAGGCCTGGTCGCAGACCTTAAAGACCGTCGACCAGACCTCCCCGTACGCGCTGACCGGCGCCATCTTCGCCGACGACCGCAAGGCGCTGGCCGAGGCCGCGGAAGTCCTGGTCAACGCCGCGGGCAACCTGTACTTGAACGACAAGCCCACCGGCGCCGTGGTCGGCCAGCAGCCTTTCGGCGGCGCGCGCGGCTCCGGCACCAACGATAAGGCGGGCAGCTTCCTGAACCTCGCCCGCTGGACCTCGGCGCGCAACATCAAGGAGACCTTCGTCCCGCCGACGGACTTCGCGTACCCGTTCATGGCCAAGCCCTGAAGGTCCTGCTCACCGGCGCCAACGGGTTCTTGGGGGCGGCCCTCCGTCGGCGCCTGGCGCGCGGCCACGCCGTGACGTCGGTCGTCCGCCCCGGCAAGGCCGCGCCGGAGCTCTGCTGGGACGCCGGCGACGCGGCCGGAGCGGCGGCCCTGGTGGGCCGCCACAAGCCCGAGCTCGTCGTCCACTGCGCCGCCCAGGCCAAACCCGACCCCTGCGAGGCCGACCCCGCCGGCACCCGCGCCGTCAACGTGGCGGGCGCGGCGGCGCTGGCCGAGGCGGCGGCGGCGGCCGGGGCGCGGTTCTTCTTCTTCTCCTCCGACCAGGTGCACGACGGGCGTACCGGGCTCTACGAGGACGACTCCCCCGCCTCGCCCCTTTCCGAATACGGCCGCCAGAAGCGCGACGCCGAGGACGCCGTGCTGGCCGCCGGCGGGGACGCTCTCGTGTTCCGCCTCGCGCTGTGCTTCGGCTTCTCCCCTCCGGGCGCCCCGCCGAACTGGATCGATGACATGCGTGCCGCGCTCGCGGCCGGCCGCCCGGTCCGGGTGTTCACCGACCAGAAGCGGAGCGCGCTCGCCGTGACGGACGCGGCCGAGCTGGTCGCGCGCGCCGCCGCCAAGCCGGGCACCCCCGAAGGCCGGCGTCTGCTCAACCTGGCGGGCCCGGCGCCGGTGAGCCGCGCGGAGTTCGGCGAGGCGTTCTGCGCCGCGTTCGGCTTCGACCCGGCCCTGCTGGCGCGGGCGAAGGCGGCCGAGTCCCCGATGGCCGCTCCCCGGCCGCTCGACTGCTCGCTTCAGGGCGCGCGCCTGCACGCCTGGGCCGGATTCACGCCCGCCCCGGTGCGCGAGGCCCTGGCGCGCCTGGCCCGGGGAGCGTAGAATGTCCTCGGTGGAACCCGCTCTCGAGTTGCTCAGCGAGAAGAACCTCCTAGACGACCCCGTCGCGCAGTTCGCTGCGTGGCTCTCGGACGCGCGGCGCTGGGCAGAGATGGACTATCCCGAGGCGGCGGTCCTCTCGACCGTCTCCCCGGAAGGCCTGCCCGAGGGCCGCGTGGTCCTCGTCAAGGCGGCCGATGCCCGCGGCTTCGTCTTTTACACGAATATGCTCTCGCCGAAGGGTCTGTCCCTCAAGGCCCGTCCCGAGGCCGCGCTGACGTTCTACTGGCCCAAGCTCATGCGCCAGGTCCGTGCCGCCGGCTCCGTCGAGCCGGTCTCCGAGGCGGAGGCCGACGCCTACTGGCGCACGCGCCCGCGGGAGGCTCGCCTGGGGGCCATCGCCTCGGACCAGAGCGCTCCTCTCGAGAGCCGGGCCGTCATGG
>SCTT01000180.1 GCA_004322435.1 bacterium | reverse complement strand
AGCTTCCGATAGAGGTCCTCGGCCATCTGGGACGCGGCCTCCGCCTTGTCGGCGGAGTACGCCGACGTGCGGAAATGCAGGCTGTCGAGGTTCCGGGCGCCGGGGTCGAGGCGATCGAACCCGGCATCCGAGCCCAGGACGGGCGGGGCCGGGGAGACGGCGTCGTCTAAGGCGACGCAGCCCGAGAAAAGCAGCGCGAGGGCGGCCAGCCCCGTCGACGGTCGCATGGGATTGATTCTACCAATGTTATACTGCCCCCCATGAGGCTGCGCATCGAGAGGATCTCCCCCGAGGGCGTCGGCCTGGGCCGGCCCGACGGCGGCGGCAAGGTCCACTTCGTCCCCCACACCGCCCCCGGCGACTTGGTCGAGGCCGAGGTGACGCGCTTCGAGCAGGGCTTCGCCCGGGCCCGCATCCAGAAGCTCGTCCAGGCGGGCCCCGGCCGCGTGACGCCGCGCTGCGCGCTGCACTTCCGCGCCGACGCGCCCGCCGCGCCCGCCTGCGGCGGCTGCTCGTGGCAGCACCTGAACCCCGAGTCCCAGCTGGAAGGCAAGCGCGCGATGGTGCGCGACTGCCTGTTCCGCATCGCCAAGCTCCGCGAGCCCGAGGTGGAGCCGACGCTGGCCTCGCCCGAGCCGTGGCGCTACCGCAACAAGGTCCAGGTGCCCTTCGGCTTCGCCGGCGGCAAGGTCGTGGCGGGCTTCTTCGCGTCCGGCTCGCACCGCATCGTCGACTTCAACGACTGCCTGGTCCAGCCCGAGGTCTCGGTGCGCCTCGTGCTCAAGGTCAAGGAGCTGGCCCGCGAGCTGCGCTGGCCCATCTACGACGAGGACAAGGGCTCGGGCTGGCTGCGGCATCTCTTCGTGCGCACGAACCGCGACGGCAAGGCGCTGGCCGCGCTCGTCACGCGCTCGAAGGACTTCCCGAACGAACGGCAGGCCGTCGACGCGCTGCGCCACGCCTTCCCCGAGCTCCTCGGCCTCTACCAGAACGTCCAGCCCGAGAAGACTCCCGTCGTTCTGGGGCCGATGTGGCGCAAGCTCTGGGGCGAGGACCGCATCGAGGAGCGCGTGGGCAAGGTCCGCCTCTCGGTCTCGCCCGAGGCCTTCCTGCAGGTCAACACGCCGGCCTGCGAGGTCCTCTACGGGGTGGTCTCCGAGATGCTGACCTCCCAGGGCTTTCGCCCGGACGTCGCGCTCGACCTCTACAGCGGCATCGGCTCCATCGCCCTCTGGATCGCCCCGCTGTGCGGGCGCGTGCTCGGCGTCGAGGAGAACCGCGGGGCCGTCGAGGACGCCTGGGAGAACGCGCGCTTGAACGGCGTCGAGAACGCGCGCTTCCTGGCCGGGGCCGTCGAGACCGGCGTCGCCAAGCTCCGCCGGGAGTTGGCGAACTGCGAGCGCGGCCGGGCCGCGGCGGTGCTCGACCCGCCCCGCGCCGGCTGCACGAAGGCGGTGCTCAAGGCCCTCTTGGACCCGGCGCTCGGCCGCATCGTGTACGTCTCCTGCAACCCGGCCACCTTCGCGCGGGACGCCGACTGGCTCAACCGCCACGCCTGGCGGCTGTCCCGGGTCCGGCCGGTGGACCTGTTCCCGCAGACGCACCACATCGAGACGGTGGGGCTGTTCCTGAGGCGATAGCCCCTTGCGGATTGGAGCTTTTCCTTTATAGTTAGAGCGTAAGTCGTCGCAACGTCGAGGTAGACCCATGGCGCCGAACCCCTCCGCCGCCCTGCGCGTCGTCCTGGCCGCCGCTCTGGCGGCCGGAACCGCGGCCGTTACCGCCTACGCCGAGATTCCCCCCACCAAGGACGAACCCGGCAGTTCCTTCATCGTCCTGCGCGTCGGCAAGGTCGTGCCGACCTACGGGAGCGTGATGATCCGCGCCGCCCAGCTCAAGGGCATGAAGCCCGGCGAGGAGCGCGAGGTGGAGGCCCTGTTCCCGAAGCAGATGAGCAACCTCGGGCGCGCCAACGTGTTCGGCTGGAGCATCCCCTATTCGGCGAACCACTACCAGGTCAACGCCCAGTCCGAGAAGGTCAAGGTCAAGATGTCCGGCACCGCCTCCTCCCCGAGCTGGGCCCTGGCCCGCAACGGGGTCTACCTGAAGGACGGGGACAAGGACGCCGTCTACCCCCCCTGCATCCCGAACGGCGACCGCTCCTGCTTCGACGCCATCCGCGGCATCGCGCGCCGCTTCGACGTCGTCGCGACGGCGGCGCCGGCTCAGCCGGCGCCCGCGCCCGTCCCCCCGGCCCCGAACCGCCCCGCTCCCGTCCCTCCCGTGGCCGGCCAGCCGCCCGCCCCGCCCGCGGCCCCCGAATCCCTCAAGGATTGGTCCTTCCTCAGAAACGAGGACGGCGTCGTCCTCGCCCTCGGAAAGGGCACGCTCGAAGGCGCCAAATCCCGGGCCGCTTCCTGCCCCGACGGCTTCGTCACGGTCCCGCTCCTCAAGTTCGCCTTTGCCGACGACAAAAAGGGCCAGCCGCTGGCGGCGACGGCCGAGGCGGCCGGCTCCCTCAAGGTCTACAAGACCGGGCCCTCGGGCCAGCCGATGGCGCAGTGTCCGAAGGACAAGGACTGCAACGCCGACGGAGTCGACGTCCGCCTGTCGGCCTGCGAGAGCGCGACCAGCTGCCAGGGGCTGACCATCAACCGCCCCGATGAGAAGCGCAGCGGCACGCCCTTCGTGGCCGCGGACCTCGAGAGGCCCTTCGTCGCGAAGGCGGCCGGCACGCCCGTCTCAGGGAAGGCCGTCGTCGCCCCGACCCCGTCCGAGAAGTGCTCCGGCTCCGCCCCCGACCCGCTGGCCGGCAAGCTCAAGGACCTGCTCGGCGACGACAAGGGGGCGCTGGCTCTGGCCCGCGTCGCCCAGAAGGTCTGGACGGGCTCCCCGACGTTCCAGGAGGCGCTCGAGGCGGCCCTCAAGAACCCGGACAAGGCCAAGGGCAAGGCCGAGTTCCTCGCGAAAGCCCAAACGCAGGTCCTCGCTGACCCCCAGAAATCCGCCGGGTTCATCAAGGCCGACCCGCCGCTCAAGGACGACTTCAAGGAGGCCTACTGCAAGCCGAGCGGCGGCACGCCGCCGCCCGCCGTCACGAAGACCTCCACGACCATCCAAGAAGCGGGGGCGCAAGTCACCGACACCAACCGCATCGATGGGCGCGGCACGAACGCCGTCGTCGGGGGCGCCGGCAGTCCCTACGCCATGCTCTGTTCGCTGCTTGAAGATTCCCAATCGGTCCAAACCCCGGGGGGCGGCTTCGGCCGGGTCCCGGACATCGCCGGAGAACGCCCCACGACGACGCCCGACAAAGCCCCGGCGGACACCGCGGCCGAGGACGCCAAGAAGAAGAAGGACCTCCAGCGGATGGCCATCGGCGGCATGGGCGGGGCGCTCGTGCTCGGCGTCTTCGGGTTCATCTTCGGCGGCCCCATAGGCGCCATCGCGATGGGCGCCATCGGGTTCGGCCTGATGGCCGGCGTGACGTACCTGAACAACAACCCCATAGACAAGTAGCCTCCAACAAGGAGGGCCTTCCGCCTCATCCGGCCCTGGGCCGGTCGGGTGTGGCGGGACGGGGGCGGCGCGGGTAGAGTGAGGACGGAGGTGGAAGGGCGCGCGACCCCTCGCCGCTCCCGGAAGCTTCCAGCCCCCCGGAGACGGGGGGCTTTTCTTTCCCAACAACCTAGGCCTTTTACCCCCCTTCCGGCCTGGGCCTTAGGCCCCTCGTCGGAGAACCCGCCCCGTGTACAATCTCCTTATGAACAAGAGCGCCCTCCGGGCCGTGTTGGCCGTCCTCTGCGCCGCCCCCGTCTCGGCGGCCATCCCCACCGCGCCGACGCCGACCCAGGAGAACCTCGAACAGTTCGCCGACCTCTCGCAGACCGCCCGGACGGCGGCCCGGCTCGAGAACGCCAACCAGAACCTTTCCCGCGGCTACGACGCCTCCGCCGCCGCTCCCAGCGTCGCCGCCGCCGCCGACACTCCGTCCAACTCCGGGCTGGAGCCGGCTCCCCCCGAGCAGGGCATCCATTACAGCTCGCCCCCGGACGTCACGCCCGACAAGGCGCCGGCGGACACCGCCGCCGAGGACGCGAAGAAAAAGAAGAACCTCCAGCGGGCCATGATCGGCGGGGCGGGCGGAGCGGCCGTGCTGGCCGTGTTCGGCTTCATCTTCGGCGGCCCCGTCGGCGCCCTGCTCGGCGCGGGCATCGGCTTCGCCCTGCTCGCCGGCGTCACGCACCTCAACAACAACCCGATCGACGGCTAAGCCTTCGGCGCTCCGGCCGCCTTGAGAGCGGCCTCCCGCTTGTCCTCGAGGTGCAGCCCCCAGGCCAGCGCGCAGGCCCCCACCGAGATGCACGAGTCGGCGACGTTGAAGACCGGCCAGACCCGGAAGTCCAGGAAGTCGATGACCGCGCCCAGCGCGAGCCGGTCGTGCAGGTTGCCGAGCGCCCCCCCGACGACGAGCATCGCGCCCCAGCGCGCCCAGCGGTTCTCCTGAGGCCAGGAGCGGCGCGCCCACAGGAGGCCGCCGAGGAGCGCGAGAGAGACGGCCACGAGGAGCCCGTTGCGGTTCGCGAACATCCCCCAGGCCGCTCCGGTGTTCTCGACGTAGGTCAGGTGGAAGAACGGGAGGACGGGAACCTCGCCGCGGGGCTCGAGCCAGCGCTGGGCCCAGACCTTGCTCAGGCGGTCGAGCAGGACGACGGCGGCGACGAGCGCCGCCTCCCTCAGGCCCGAAGCTGAAGGGCGCATCGCGCGCAGAGTTCGGGGTTCGAGGCGTCGGAGCCGACGTCCAAGCGCCAGCGCCAGCAGCGCGGGCACTTGGCGCCGGCGGCCTTCTCGACGAGCACCGGCTCGCCGCCTTCGGCCAGTTCGAGCTCGGAGACCAGGCACAGCTCGGTCCAGGCCTCGGCCCCCATCGACGTCACGAGGGCGCGGTCCTCGGCGGCCGGCGGGTTGAGCCGCACGCGGGCCTCCTGGGATTTCCCGATGAGCTTGGCCGCTCGCGCCGCCTCGAGGGCCTTGAGCACGGACTCCCGCAGGGCGAGCGCGCGCTCCCAGCGTTCGTGCAGGCCGGGCTCGTCCCAGGCGGCCGGGGCCGGCTCGAGCTCGGCGAGGAACACGCTCTCGGCGAGGCCCGAGTCGGGATGCTGACGGCGCGCCTCGGCCCAGACCTCCTCGGCGGTGAAGGAGAGGATGGGAGCCGCGAGGCCGGCGAGGCGGCGCAGGCACTCCCACATCGCGGTCTGGGCCGCGCGCCGGACGGGGTCCGCCGGGCTCAGCGTGTAGAGCGCGTCCTTGCGGGCGTCCAGGTAGAAGGCCGACAGCGTCAGGTTGCAGAAGTCGGCCAGCGCGGTCGCGGCGCGCCGGAACTCGAAGGCGTCGTAGGCGGAGCGGACTTCGAGGTCGAGCCGGCGCAGGCGCGCGAGGATGAAGCGCTCGAGCTCCGGCATCTGCGCGCGGGAGACCGCGTCCTTGGCCGGGCAGAACCCGTCGGTGTTGCCGAGCAGGAACTTGAAGGTGTTGCGCACCTTCCGGTAGAGGTCGGTGGGGCCCGCGAGCAGCTTGTCCGAGAGCCGCACGTCGTCGGAGTAGTCCGCCATCGACACCCACAGGCGCAGCACGTCGGCGCCCAGCTCGTCGATGACCTTCTGGGGCGCCACGACGTTGCCGAGCGACTTGTGCATCGCGCGGCCCTTGTCGTCGAGGACGAACCCGTGCGTCAGCACGGTCTTATACGGGGCGCGTCCGGTCAGCGCGACCGCGAGCACCAAGGACGACTGGAACCAGCCGCGGTGCTGGTCGGAGCCCTCGAGGTAGAGGTCGCAGGGGACCTCGCCTTCGCCGAGCACCGCGAGCCAGGAGGCGCCGGAGTCGAGCCAGACGTCTAAGATGTCGCTCTCCCGCTTGAAGACGGACTTTCCGCAGGAGCAAGACTTCGGGGGCATGAACTCCCAGCGGTTCGCGCCGGCCTCGACGCCGCCCGGGCCGAAGACGACCGGGCGGCCGGGGTCGGCGAACCAGAAGTCGGAGCCGTGGGTCGCGACGCGCTTCTCGACGGCCTCCAAGACGTCGTCGTCGGCCATCGTTTTCCCGCAGGCGGCGCAGTCGAAGATGGGGATGGGGGTGCCCCACAGGCGCTGGCGGGACAGGCACCAGTCGGGGCGGCCGGAGAGCATCGCGCCGATGCGCTCGGCGCCCTGGGCGGGGACCCAGCGGGTCTCGGAGACCGCGCGCAGGAGGTCTTTCCGGAAGGCTTCCTCCGTCACGTGCAAGAACCACTGCTCGGTCGCCCGGTAGGCGATGGGGTTCTTGCAGCGCCAGCAGTGCTGGTAGTTGTGCGAGACGGTCCCCTTCGCGTAGAGGCGGCCGGAGGCGGCCA
>SCTT01000179.1 GCA_004322435.1 bacterium | reverse complement strand
GCTCTTCCGATCTCCCCGTTGGGGAGGATGGCGGTCACCCCGGTGCGGACCGGGCCGCTGCCGGGCTTGAGCGCCCCGGCGCCGCGGATGACGGTCGAGTGGCCCACGAGGACGTTCTTCACGTCGGTGATGGCGTTGAAGCGCCCGGTCGGGAAGCGCCCGATGGCGAGCCCCAAATCGCGCACCCGACAGCGGCGGCCCGGCGGACGGGAGGCTTTGCGCGTCACGCCGCCGCCTGCAGGAGCACCTTGCGCTTCTCTTTGAAGCGGCGGATGGCGCCCGACATGATCTCGCCGATGAGGGTGCGGTAGTCGATGTTCGCGCTGTCGGAGATCAGGCACAGGTCCGACCAGCCCGGGGTCAGGCCGGGCAGAGGATTGCACTCGATGAAGTTCGGGCGCCCTTCGGAGTCCAGGCGGATGTCGATGCGCGCGACGTCGCGGCAGTCGAGGGCGGCCCAAGCCCGCCGCGCGACGCGCTCGATGTCGTTTCGCAGCCGCTCGTCGATCTTCGCGGGCGCCTGGTAGCGCACCTCCTCGACGGGCTCGAGCTTGTGGTGGTAGGTGTAGATGGGGTACTTGCCGGCCTTCTCGGAGAACAGGATCTCCATCGGCGGCAGGACGCGCGGGCGGTTCTCGCCCAGGAGGGCCACGGTGAACTCGCGGCCCGAGAGGAACTCCTCGGCCAGCGCCGGCTGGCGGTAGCGCTTGATGATCTCGAGCGCCGTGGCCCGCAGCTCGTCTTCGTTGTGGACGACGCTGTTCTGGAGGACCCCCTTGGAGGACCCCTCGGCGACCGGCTTGACGATCATCGGGAAGGTCAGATCGCCCGGGACGCGCTCGCGGCCGGTCTCGAACTGGACCCAGCGGGGCGTGCGCACGCCCGCGTCGCGGACGATGCGCTTGGCGAGGCCCTTGTCCAAGGTCAGCGCCATCGTCGCGGCGTCGGAGCCCGTGTAGGGGATGTCCAGGAGCTCGAGCACCGCCGGGATGGACGCCTCGCGGCTGCGCCCTTGGATGCCTTCGGCGATGTTGAAGACGACGTCGACGTCGGCCACGGCCACCATCGCGGGGAACTCGGGGCGGGCCTCGAGGTCGACGACCTCGTGGCCGTAGGACTCGATGGCCGAGCGGACGGCCGCGAGGGTCTTCGGCGCGTCGTACTCCACCTCGGTGTCCGTCGACGGGTCTTCGCCCGGCTTGATGCGCTTCTCGTTGTAGGCGAAGCCCACGCGGAGCTTCCGGACGCCGCGGCGCGCCTTCTCGCGCGGGACGATGCCGAAGCGCCGCTCGGCGGAGGCCACGATGGCCTCGAGGACGTCTTCGACGTCCTTGAGGCCCGCCAACGCTCCCGCCGCGTAGATGCCGGCGCCGGGCTCGAGGCTGGGGAGCGCGTTGACCTCGATGAAGTAGATGGAGTTCTCGGGGGTCACGCGGAAGTCCACGCGGCCGAAGTCCCGGAGGCCCAAGGCCTGCACCGCCGTGCGCGCGTAGGCCATCAGCGCCTCGCGCACGGCCGGCGGCAGGTCGGCCGGGACGCGCACGTCCACCTGGTCGGCGGCCTCGTTTTTCAAGTGGTAGTCGTAGATCTGCCAGCGGCGGCCCTTCGTCGCCGCCTCGGCGAAGACGTACTCGGCGGGCGTCAGCACGCCCGCGGTCTGGGGGGAGACGCCCTCGAGCCAGGCCACGGTGACGTCGCGGCCCTCGATGAACTCCTCGACGAGGACTCCCGCCGGGAAGCGCTTGAGCCAGGCGGTCGCCCGCTCCTTCAAGGCCTTGGCGTCCTCCACGATGGAGTCCTGGGTCACGCCCTTCGAGGAGCCCTCGTAGTTGGGCTTGACGATGACGGGAAAGCGCAGGCTCAGGCCTTCGAGGTCCCCCGGGGAGAGGAGGAGCCTGGACCTGGGCGTCGGGACGCCGTGGTCGGCGACGACCTTCTTCGTCAGCTGCTTGTCCAAAGTCAGCGTGCAGACGTACGCGTCCGAGCCCGTGAACGGGATGCCCAGCTGCTCGAAGATGCCCGGGAAGAACGCCTCGCGGAAGCGCCCCAGACGGCCCTCGGCGGTGTTGAAGACCAGGTCGGGGTTGAGCGCTTCGAGGCGCGCCACGGTCAAGGAGGCCGGGCCGCCCACTTCGACGAGCTCCACCTGGTGGCCCAGCTTCGTCAGCGCGCCGCGGATGGCCTGCACGGTCTCGAGCGTGTCGAACTCGGCCTCGTCCTCCGAATCGCTGGCCTTGAGGTTATGGGTGAAGGCGATGTTCATCCGCTAGAGGACCGTCCCCTTCCCGATGACGACGATCCCGGAGTCCGTGACGGTGAAGCGCTTGCGGTCGGCCTCCAAGTCCCAGCCGACCTGCGCCCCCTCGGGGATCTGGACGTCCTTGTCGAGGATCGCGCGGCGCACGCGGGCGTGGCGGCCGATGACGACGTTGTCGAAGAGCACGCACTCCTCGACCAAGGAGAAGCTGTTGATGCGGCAGCCCGGGGAGAGCACCGACCGGCGCACCCGCCCCCCCGAGACGATGCAGCCGGGCGAGACGATGGAGTCCGTCGCGGCCCCGACGCGGCCCTCGGGGTGGGCGTCGTCGAAGACGAACTTCGGGGGCGGCATGTTGACCGCCCGCGTGTGGATCGGCCAGGCCGGGTCGTAGAGGTTCAAGAGCGGGTCCACGTTCACCAGGTCCAGGTTCGCGTCGAAGAAGGCGTCGATGGTCCCGACGTCGCGCCAGTACTTGGTGGCCTTCTTGTTGGCGTCGACGAAGCGGTACGCGAAGAGCGGCCGGGTGCCGACCAGGCGCGGCAGGATGTCGCGCCCGAAGTCGTGGCTCGAGTCCGGGTCCGCCGAGTCGCGCTCCAGGAGCTCGTAGAGGGACTCCGCGCGGAAGACGTAGATGCCCATCGAGGCCAGGCAGGTGTTCGGGTCGCCGGGGACGGTCTTGGGCTCCCGCGGCTTCTCCTGGAACTCGACGATGCGTCCCGCCTCGTCGACCGCGAGGACGCCGAAGGAGGAGGCTTCGCCCTTCGGGACCTCGACGGCGCCGCAGGTCACCTCGGCGCCGTTGGCGAGGTGGAACTCGACCATCTTGCGGTAGTCCATCTTGTAGATGTGGTCGCCGGCGAGCACGACGACGAGCTCCGGAGCCTCCTCGCGCAGCGCGAAGAGGTTCTGGTAGACCGCGTCGGCGGTGCCCTGGTACCACAGCTCGCCCTGGCGCTGCTGCGGCGGCAGGGCCTCGATGAACTCGCCGCGGGTCGCGTTGAAGTAGCGCGCGAGGCCGTCGCGGATGTGGGTGTTGAGCGAGCGCGAGCGGTACTGGATGGGGACGAGGATGCGGGTCAGCCCCGAGTTGATGCAGTTCGAGACCGCGAAGTCGATGATGCGATAGATGCCGCCGAAGTGGACCGCGGGCTTGGCGCGGTGGACCGTCAGCGGGCCCAGGCGCTCGCCTTTGCCGCCCGCGAGTATGAGCGTGACGATGTTGTGCACGGTGTTCATTCGGCCCGTACCCCCCCTTCCGTCAGCCGCTCGGGGTCCAAGAGGCGCCCGAGCCGGTCCGCCGACAGGCGCGTCGTCTCCGCGGCCACGTCCTTGACCGTCCGGCCTTCCGCCGCCGCGCGCTTGGCCACGCGGGCCGCCGCCTCGTAGCCGACGGCCGGGTTGAGCGCCGTGGCCAGGACCGGGTTGCGTTCCAGCAGGCCCGCGACGCGGGCCTCGTTGACGGCGAAGCCCGCCACGGCCTTGTCGGCCAAGAGGCGCGCCGCGCCGGCGAGGAGCGCCACGGACTCGAGGAGCGCGTCGGCCATCAGAGGCATCATCGTATTGAGCTCGAAGGACCCCGACTGCCCGGCCAGCGTGGCGGCCACGTCGTTGCCGACGACGCGCGCGCACGCCATCAGCACCGACTCGCACACGACCGGGTTGACCTTTCCGGGCATGATGCTCGAGCCGGG
>SCTT01000178.1 GCA_004322435.1 bacterium | reverse complement strand
GGTCTCGGCGGGCTTGAGCTTGAGCTCGGCGGCCAGGTCGGCGGCCTTTTCCGAGTCCGTCACCGTGACGGCCAGCCCCTGGGCCTTGGCCGTCGGCCCCGCGGTCTGCTGGGTGCGCTCGTACTCCGTCGTGTAGACCGCCTTGAGCGGGACGCCGCCCAGGACCTTGCTCAAGAGCTCCGCCCGCTTCTTGCCCTTGCGCGACAAGAGGGACTTGTCGGCCTTCGCGTCGGCGCGCTCCGCATGCCGCACGATGAAGACCGAAGCCCGCGCGGGCGCGGCCCACAGGGCCAGGACGAGGGCGAAGCGGATCACTTCGCGGCGGGCTTGGACATCGACCGCGCCAGCAGCAGGTAGGCGGCGGCGGCCGCGGTGTAGAACGCCCCGAAGGCGTAGAAGGCGCCGGTCCCCAGGAGCGCGAAGAGCCCGCCCCACAGGATGAACCCGAAGACGAGCGAGAGGTAGGTCATCGAGCGGATGGCGCCGAGGATGCTGCCCGAGAGCGACTCGTCGGCCGTGGGGATGTTGTCCTTCATGATGGTGTCCAAGTGGATGAGCGCGCGTTGGGCCGTGAAGCCGATGGCGATGAGCGCCGGGGACACGATGAAGAACGGCCAGCCGAAGGTGAAGAGGCTGGTCTGGCTGGCGAAGGCCCAGGCGCCGAGGATGGCGAGCGCCGCCCATTTGAGCGAACGGATCGCGCTGGCCAGGTAGAGCTTGCGCTGGGCCGCGGTGCGCTCGCCCTCCGGCAGGTGCGCGGTGTCCTTCTCGAGCTTCGTGGCCAGCCGGTCCATCGCCAAGGCGCCGAGCAGCGCCCCCACGCCGTAGAGGCCGGTCAACGACCCCGACACCGCCGCCGCCTGCTCCGGCACGCCGGCGACGTAGGCGCCGAAGGCGGTCGCGACGATGTAATAGAGCATGTAGAGGAAGCTGTTGATGAGCATATAGCCGGCCATCGGCTTCAAGATGCCCTTGTTGGAGAAGACCGACCGGAAGCCCGCGCCCCAGTTGATGCTCTTGGTGACCTCGCGCGGCGCGCCGGGCAGTCGCAGCGCCAGCGCGATCAGCGCGGCCAGGCCGAAGGCGACGGGCGCGGGGTAGATGACGGCGCCGAAGCCCATGGCGGCGACGGCCAGGCCCATCGCGGAGGCGACGAAGACCGTGCCGTACTCGACGAAGTCGCGGAAGGACCCGAAGCGGCTCGACTCGGTCGGCGAGGCCTTGAACCAGGTCACCTGGAGCTTGTGCTCGGCGATGCGGCCGATGGAGTGCGCGAAATAGTCGAGGCTGAAGAGCGGCACCAGGGCCCACAACGGCACGGTGCCGGTGGCGAAGAAGAAGGCCGCCATGCCGGACCAGACCACGGTGCGGACGGCGAGGACCGCGCGGTAGGACTTGGCGATGCCGAAGCGGTCCACCCAGCGCCCGCCGAGGAAGCTGCCGGCGGTATAGGCGGCGTAGCTGATGCTCGTCAGGGCGGCCAGGGCCAGGAAGCCCTGGGTCAAAGGCGCGGTCATCTGCGAGACGGCCAGCGAGGTGGACTCGACGACGGTCGAGACCAGGATGAAGGTGGAGAGGAATCCCATCACCACTTTGGAGAAGAGGGCGGGGCCCTTCGCCGGGACCTCGGGCTGGGCGTGGTCGCCCGTCATCGTGGCGACGCTGCCGTCGGCCTTCCTGACGCCGATGACGATGCTCTTGGCCGCCGCCAGGGTCTTCGCCAGCGCGTCCGCGAAGGTCTTCCCCTTCACGATGAACTCGCCGTACTCCTCATAGGAGTTCTTGCCGGTCTGGACGACGGTGTCGCCCGGCTCGACGAAGAGCTCGGCGTACTCGACGCCCTCCGACTTTGCGGCCCGCTCCATGCCGGCCACGGACTCGACGGCGCCGCTGTGGGCCGAGGCGAGGAAGCGGTAATCGATGACGCCGTCCGCCGCGTGGCCGGGGTCGACGCGCAGGCCCAGGATGGCCCGGAAACCCTGTTCGACCAAGCTCATCCCGGTCAGGCTCTTGATGGCCAGGAAGATGTTGACGCCGCCCATGTAGGGGTTGATCTCGACGACCTTGGGGCCGTCGGGCGTGAGCATCATGTCGACGCGCGCGTTGCCGTCGGTGATGCCGATGACGTTCAGGGCTTTGGCCGCCGCGGCGACGATGGCGGCATGGACGGCCTCGGGCGCCTGCGAGGGGAAGGTGATGGAGCCGGCGGCCAGCTCCTTGTTGGGGCCGATGTTCAAGGTGTCCGAGACCATCGCGAACGCGGCCTTGCCGTGCTGCATCACGACCTCGACGGAGGTCTCCTCGCTGCCCGGAACCTTCTCGAGCATGCGCTCGAGCATGATGCCGGGGTGGTTCGAGAAGGTGGTCGTCTTCGACTCCGGCCGCGCCGCGAAGGCCTTCACCGCCTCGTCCATCTCGCGGTAGGCCTTCTCGACCTTTTCGGGGGAGTCCAGGTCGATGGCGAGGAAGCGGCTGTTCTCGCCCCGGATGGTCTTCATGATGAACTTGCCGCCGCCGAGCTCGGCGAAGGCCCGGCGCGCGTCCTCGGCGCTCGTGACGGCGCGCGACGGGACTTCGAGGTCCTTGTGGAGGTTCAAGACCTCGCGGGTCGCCGTCTTGTCGTCCGAGGCGGCGACGGCCCGGCCCGGGATGCCCGCGCGGCCGACGCGGTCGGTGATGCGGGCGGTGACCTTCGCGTACGAGGAGAAGTAGCCGGCGACCGCGTCGGCCTTGGCGGCGGCCGGATGCGCCGCCACCGCCAAAGCCATGCGCTCGATGGCGCCGGGGTCGCGGTCGGTGATGGGCGCGGCGATGAAGTGGGAGTCGGGGATGAGGCCCTCGGAGTGCGCCCGGTGCGCCGGGTCGTCGACGAGGTAGAGGTCCACGCCCAGCGCCTTCGCGGTGCGCACGGCCTCGGCGAGGACGAACGGGCGGGACTTCTTCGTGCCGACCATGATGACGGTCTTGCCGCGCGCGGAGGAGTCGGGGAGGACGCCCGGCTCTTCGGGGGCCGCGCGCCCGGCGTCCTGCGCGCCGACGGCGCGCTCGACGACGGGAACGGAAGCCGCGGGGACGGGGGCGAGCGCGGCGGCGCCGGCGACGGACGCCGGGGCGGCGGCCGCGGCGGAGGCGGCCTGGCGCGACACGGACGGGGAGACGGGAGCGGGCAATGCGAGCGACGGGCCGGGCAGCGTCGGGCCCGCAGAGAAAGAAGAACCCGCGGCCGACGGGGCCGCGGGGGACACGATCCGGGGGGCGGCCCCGAGTCCGACGCCGGTCGTCGGCGCGACCCGGGCGAACTGCGCCCAGGCGGGCCAGGGGGCGAGGATGAGAGAGGCGGCCAGGAGCGTCGCGGCGGATTTTTTCGCGTATTTCATTAGCCAGGAGTTTAATTGACCGCCGTCAAAGTTCACTGAACCAAAGGGCCCCCTCGGGACCCCTTAAATGGCCCACGGCGCCGTGGGCCCATCGCTTCACCGCCAGCCGTCCTTGGACCCATATGCGAAAGGACGGCACTGCGTACAATCTGCGCAGATGCGAAGAGCCCTGTCGGCCTTCCTGTCCCTGGCGCTCGCCGCGACGGCGTTCCCGTCTAGCGCGTACGCCCAAGCGGCCGTGCGCCTGTCCGCCCCGCGAGCCGCCGGTCCCTCGGTCGTCGTCCCGGGCGTCGCGGCGCTCCCGACGTCGACCCCGCTCGGCAGGCTGGACTTCTCCCCTTCCTTTATAAGGACGACCCTCCCGACCCCCTCCCTTCTTTCTCAGCCGCAAGCTGCCGCGACGGCCTCCCGGGCCGAGGCGGCCCTCCTCCCCGTCCCCGCCGCTCACGCCGCCATCGCCCAACCCGCCCGGGCCGTCGAGCGAGCCGAGCCCGCCGCGCCGCGGAGCTTCGAGAGCCTCGAAGCCGCCAACGACGACGACGCGGCGGCCGAAGTACGGCGGACCGTCGGGCACGAGACCAAAGGCCGCGTCGCCCTGCGCTTCGCGGAGCTCCGCGCGGCCTTCGACGCCCGGACGCCGCAGGACCTCGCCGCCGCGCCGTCACTGACGCCCGCCCCGACCCCCGCCCTCGCGCGCCGCCAGGCCGGACCGGCCTCGACGCCGACGCCCGAGCCGCCCGGCCCGGCCGCCAAGAAGCCCGGCCGCGGCTTCCTCGGCTTCGCCCCCGCGCTGGCCTTCTTCCTCGCCGCCCTCGCCATCCAGGCCGTCGGCAGCGAGGCGCAGAACTTGGGACTGCCGCCCCTCATCGCCAAGGTGTTCGGCGACGTCACCCTCTCGGCCGAGATGGGCATGTGGTCCTCGGTGGCGGACATCGTCGGCTCCGTCGTGACGCCGGCCATCATCAAGCGGATGGGCCTCAAGGAGACCTTCCTCGCCAGCGCCGGCGCCCGCATCGCCCTCGCCGCGCTCACCGCGGGGCTGCTGGCGGTCGGACACATCACCGTCCCCTGGCTGATGGCCCTGACGGCGCTCGGCGCCGTCGTCGGCGGCATCAACTACACCGCCGAGAAGGCCATCCCGGCCGTCCTGCTCGACCAGAACCGCGCCGGCCTCGAACGCTTCAAGGCCGCCCGCCAAGGAGTCATCGAGGTGATGGCCACCTTGATCCCCATCGCCGCCGGCGCGATGGTCACGCAGTTCGGGTTCATCCCCGCGGTCTTCGCCTTCCCCGTCGCCGCCGGCGTCGCGATGGCGCTGGTCGCGGTCACGCTGCGCCTGCCCCAGCGCGCCGCCGCGGCGCTCTCCGCGGACCTGCCGAAGGGCGCCCCGCTGGGCATGAAGGGGTTCCTCCGTTCGATAACCCGGGGGACGCGCCTGCTCTGGAGCCTCCCCGCGCTCCGGTCCCCCTTCCTCGCCTACGCCGCTTTCTCGCTGTTGTCCTTCCTCCTCTACTGGATCGTCGCCCCGGCCTACGGCATCTTGGTGGCGGGCCCGGGCCGGGAGGAGGCCGCCGCGCTCGTGCAGGGCCTGGTGCTGGGCCTGTTCAGCCTCGGCGGCCTCATCGCGAGCATCTTCGTCGTGCGAGAGCACAAGCGCTTCGCGCGCCTGCCTTCCGCGGGGCGGGAGGAAGCGATGCGCGCGTCGCTCCGGCGCTGGATGATCCTCGCCTCGCTCTCGCTGGCCGTGGCCGCCACGATGGCGTTCCCGCTGCCGACCTGGGGGGCCCTGACGGTGCCGGCCCTGGCCCTCATTCCGGCCGGGATGGCCCAGGTCGTCGCCAAGCTCAAGCTCGAGGCGCTCTTCCAGTCCGCCGCTCCCCCCGACGCCGTAGACGACGCCACCGCCGCCCTCGAGGCGTGGATGAGCGTCTTCATCATGCTGGGCCTCTGGGGCGTGAAGGGCGCGTTCGCGGCCGCCGCCGGCTACGGGGCTTTCGGCATCATCGCCCTGGCGATGCTGCCGCTGGGCCTGGCCGGACTGCTCCTGACCCGGGTCCTGGCCGGACGCAAGAAAACCGTCTAAACTTCCGGGGCATGGCCTCGGACATCTACGAATACACGGACGCGGAAGGGCGCACCGTCCGCGTCGACGACTTGACGAAGGTCCCCAAGGACCGGCTCAAGCACATGCTGGTCATCGGCGGGGAGGACGAGCCCGCGACCACGGCGACGACCGGCGCCGCCCCGAAGGCCCCCGCGGCGCCGGCGCCCAAGCCCGGCATCGCGCCGGAGGTCTGGGCCGTCTCGGCCTTCCTGATGCTCGTGGGCATCTTCAACAAGCGCTTCATGCTGCGCGTGTTCTGCGTCGCGATGTCCATCATCTGGGTGCTCTACAACGGCTACGACGTGTTCATGACCTCGGACCTGGCCCGGACGGCCGAGAAGAAGCCCAAGAAGGCGTCGGTCGCGCCGCCGGCTCCCGCCCAAGAGGAGTGACCGCTCGCTAGGGCGTCGGCAGCCCGTCGAACCCGCCCGGGTCGAGGACCGTCTCCCCGAGCAGGGCGTCCCCGGGACCGAAGCGGTAGAGGCGGTGGAAGGGCCGGCCCGCCAACAGCGACGGCAGCCAGCTGCGGTCGTCCTCCCACATCCCGTCGTAGGGGATGGCATCCAACGCCACCCAGTGCGCCGAGCACTCGTCATGCTCCGCGCACAGCCCGCCGGAGGACTCCTCGGCCACGAAGACCCGGCACAGGTTGTCCCAGCAGCTCGAACCCTCGGCGAAGCGGAACTCGAGAAGCCCGGCGTAGCGCAGGCCGCGGGGCGTCACCCCCGTCTCCTCGGCCGTCTCGCGCGCCGCGGCCGCGGCGGCGGTCTCGCCGGGCTCGAGCTTCCCCCCGGGCGCGTTCCACTTGCCGGAGCCCATGCCGCGCTTTTTTCGGATGAGCAGGACGCGCCCCAAGGCGCGGTCGAGGACGAAGCACAGCGTGGTGGCGCGGGGAGGGCGGGTCAGGAGGGGAAGGCCTTGCCGATGAGATCCACGAGCCGGCGCGGCTCGAAGGGCTTCTGCACGTAGTGGATCTTGTTCTCGAGCAGGAACTTGCGCTCGTCGTCCGAGAGGCGCTTGGCCGAGAGGGCGAAGAGCGGCGCGGACGGGTAGGCGCCGCCGCGCAGAGCGCGCATCACGCTCAGGCCGTCGAGCTGCGGCATCATGATGTCGACCACCAGCGCGTCGAAGGAGCTCTTGGAGGCTTCCGCCAGCCCCTCGACGGGGTCGTTGAACGTCACGACGTCGTAGCCGTGGAAGCCCAGCAAAGTCCCGGTCAGTTCGGTGAAGTCGGCCTCGTCGTCGATGAGGCAGATGCGCTTTCCGGCCATGCGCCCAGTGTACACCAAAATCCCAGCTTCGGCCATAAAGCCGGATTAAATTCCGCTTAAAGAGTCGGCCTAATCGAGGACGCCGGCTTCGCGCGCCGCGGCCACGCGCAGGGCCAGCCGCCGCTCGACGGCGGCCTCGAGGGCGGCGGTGAGGCCGTGCCCGTCCGGCGACACGACCTCGACGTCCACGGAGGGCTTGAGGCGGTGCAAGGTGACGACGCGGGCCGCGGCCAGCACGCCCCGCAGGCGCTCGGCGAAAGAGGCGCCGCCGTCCGCAGGCTCGCGCGCCGCGACCACCACCATCCCCTCCGCGCCGGCGGGGGCGATCTCCGGCAGGATGGACTCGCCCTCGCGCGACTGGCGGCGCACCATCGCCGCGCACTCGAGGCGCACCATGCGCGCCGAGGCCTCGGCCAGGCCATGTCCGGGCGGATAGAGGTCGAGGAAGGCGAGCGCGGCGCTCTTGGCGCCCGCCGCGACGGCGCCGGCGACCACGTCGGCGAACCAGAAGACCGGCAAGGTGAACTTGAAGGAGGCGCCCTTCCCGGGCTCGCTCTCGACCCAGATGCGGCCGCCGGAGCGGACCACGATCTCGCGCGAGATGTAGAGCCCCAGGCCCAATCCCTTGCGCTCGCCGGTGGCCGGATGGACGCCCTTGGCCTGGTAGAGACGGTCGAAGACGTACCGGCAGTCCTCCGGCGAGAGCCCGGGGCCCGTGTCCGTCACGGACATCACGACCTTCCCCGCCTCGCCCGACGACGGGCCGCAGGAGAGCGTCAAGGTCCCGCCCTTCGGCGTGAACTTGAGCGCGTTGTCGACGAGGTTCATCAGCACCTGCCGCACGCGCACGGGGTCGGCGTAGACCAGCGGGGCCTTCCCGATCTCGACCGCGAAGGAGACGCCCCGGTGGTCGGCGGCCAGCTTCTTCTCGGCGGCGACGTCGGCGGCGACCTTGCCCGCGTCGACGCGGCGGGGCTCGACGATGAGCTTGCCGGTCTCGGCGCGCGTCGTCTCGAGCAGGTCGTCGATCATGGACTTGAGGTGCTCGGAGTTGCGCAGCGCGATGGCCGCCAGGCGCTTCTGGTCCGGCCGCGCCTCGCCGGCGATGCCCTCGGCCAACAGCTGCACCGCCTGGTAGATCGCCGTCAGCGGGGAGCGCAGCTCGTGGCTGACGTGGTGGAGGAACTCGTCCTTGAGCTTCTCGGTCTCGCGGCGCGCGCGCTTGCGCTCATGGGCGTAGCGCACCGCGCGCACGAGGAGGAGGGAGTCGATGGGGCCTTTGACCAGGTAGTCCTGGGCGCCCGACTGCATCGCCTCGAGCGCGGCCGCCTCGTCGGAGAGGCCGGTCAGCAGGACGATGGCCGACTCGGGCGCGGCCTCCCCGACGCGGCGGAAGGTCTCGATGCCCGAGGAGTCCGGGAGGTTCAAGTCCAAGACGACCACCGGGAACTCGCCCGACTCGAGCGTGTTGAGGGCGTCGCCCAAGGTCTTCACCCAGACGGTCTCGAACGGGCGCGTCTTCTCGAGGGCCAGGGTCTTCACGACCACCTGGCCCGAGACCGCGTCGTCCTCGACGACGAGGACCTTGAGGGGGCGTTCCGCCATGGGGCGATTCTAACTTAAGGGGGGCTAAAAAGACTTGGGTTTGCGGCTCGACATCCGGAACAAGAACAGGCCGAACAGCCAGAAGAAGACCGCGAGGCCGCCCGTGATCTTCACGCCCTTTGCCATGTCGGTCTCAAGCCAGGGGACCGGCGCCTCGTAGCTGACGTCGGGGGCGTCCCAGCGGGCTCGGACGTCCTGGACCTTCCCGGCGTCGGGCATGTCGCCCGAGGCGGTGCGCCGGCGCGGCCCCTTTCTCTTGGCGACGGGGCGCTTGAGGCCGGTCGGGTCCGTCGGGGCCGAGAGCTCGGCCCCGGTCACCCCCTGGGGCAGGTCCGGGTCGGGCTCCTCGGCCATCCCCGCGTCCTTGGCCAGGTCCTGGGCGATGAGCTTGGCCCCTTCGGCGGCGACGGCCATCTTCCGCGCGGCCGCCTGAGCCTTCGGCAGCTCCTTGCGGGCCGCGCGCTCGAGGCCGTGGCGCTGGGACCAGACGAAGACGACGGCGCCTAGGGCCGCCCCGAGCAGGCCCCAGGACGTGGGATTGGCCCAGGCGGGGCGCGGCTTGGGGGGCGCGACGACGTCCCCGGGGGCCATCCCGAAGGAGCGCGGCTTGTCGTCCTCACCTTCCATCCTCGTTATATACCCCCCCCTCCCGGCTCCGTCAAGCCCGAGCGCTCTGCCCGTCCGTATGCGGCTCCGGTCCGTGCGGGGGCGGAGCCGCTTTGGGCGGTCAAGAGCCCGTAACATTCCCTTTACCTTTAGGACTTGAATTTAGGAGCTCCCGGGCCTATCTTTCCTAATAGATGGACCCGGACAAGCCCCCCCCGAAGAGGGTGTGGGATTCGCTGTCGCGCCACATGCGCCGCAAGTCGCATGCGCCCGACTCTCCCCCCGAGACCGCGCAGCCGCCGCCCTCGGCGGCGGGCCCTCCTCCCGCCCAAGCACCGCCTCCCGCAGCGCCGCCCCCCGCGGCGCCGGCCGCGTCGCCCCCGCCCGAAAAGACGGCGGCGGAGGCCGCCGCGCTCAAGCAGCGCCTCGACGAGGCGTTCAAGACCCTCGAGAAGCCCCAGCCCAAGGAGGACGAGGGCGGGGCCGCCGGGCCGCTGCCGAACTGGCGCAAGACCGGCTTCAAGCTCACCGAGGAGCAGCTGGCCAAATCGCGCGACCCCAAGGTGCAGATGGCGCGCCTGATGGACCACGCGCGCCAGCGGCCGCTCTTGTCCACCCTGGTCCTCCTCACGGCGGTCAGCATCCTCGTCGGCGACGCCATCCTCATCGCCAAGCGTCTGGGCATCGACGACTGGCTGATGATCTCGGTGGACCTCGGACGGGACGCGGTGGACAAGTTCGCCGGCTGGGAGCGCCGCGGCTCGGGCCTCACCTATCTGGCCGGCCCCCCCGGGGCTGAGAAGGAGGTCGCCGACCCCACCCAGACCTCGGCGGTGGACGGCAAGGCCAAGCTGCCCGACAAGCCCCTCGCGTCCCCGAAGCTCTCGGGCGGCCTGGCGGGCATCATCACCCCCGAGGAGATGCGCAACGGCGCCCGCGCGGATTTCGTCGGCGGCATCGACGCCTCCGTCTCGGCGGGCCCCTCGGGGTCGGGCGCGGTGATGAACGCGTTCGTCAAGACAGCCGCCGACGACTTCAAGCCGTACATGCCGGCGGTGCAGTCGCACCTCGAGCCCACGCCCACCGGCGTCTTCTTCGGCGCGGCCGGCGAGGCGCTCGAGAACTTCGCCTCGCTCCAGCACGGGGCCGGCGACGCCACCCCCGGCTACGGGGGCCCCGACTACGCCTCCATCCAGGAGGTGCCGCAGGGCGTCAAGGGCGACGACATGGTCCTCGCGATGATCGGCGACGACCTGAAGAAGGACCTCAAGTCCTACGCGAAGGGCGGCAAGTGGAAGATGCGCAAGATGGAGCACGGCGAGAAGACCGTCCGCCACGAGCTCGAGGGGATGACGCTGACGGGCAACAACGCCGTCATCCAGCTGCTGCAGACCAAGCGCTCGACCGACCAGGGCCTGCGCTGCGCGACCTGCGAGACCGAGCGCCGCATCCACAACACCCGCGCGCCGTTCTTCGGCGAGGAATATTGAACCTCCCCGAGCGCCTGCGCGGACGCGGCGGCCAGCTGGCGGTCCCCTTCCTGCTGGTGCTCCCCTCGTTCTTCCTCATCGTCATCTTCCTCGTCCAGATCGGGCACCTCTCGCGCGAGAAGATCCGCCAGCAGTTCGCCATCGACGCGGCGGCGACGCTCGAGATGGAGTCCTACGCGGACCTCTTGAACCGCCTCGCCTACGTCAACGGCGTCTTCCCGCACCGCATCTTCCGCGGCGGCCCCGAGAACGCGACGCCCTCGGGGCTCTACCCGACCGCGCAGCGCCCCTTCTCCACCGACGAGCCGGTCTGGCCCATCAGCGGCGGCGTCGCCGGCGGCAACCCCGACCCCCCGACCAACTTCGGCATCCTGCACATGCACCTGCCCGGCGAAGGCGGCGTCGCGATGGACGCCGCCGAGACCGCCGCCTACAACTACATCTCGGTCTACCGCTGGCTGGGCGACGTCGCGACGGCGCAGAAGCTCGTCTTCGAGAAGACGACGCTGCGCAACCACGACCTGCTGCGCAAGGCCCTGTGGATGAACACGCGCACCGCCAGCGGCGGCGCCAGCTGCGGGGAGTTCGCCTCCGAGTGCGGCGAGCTCGCCGCCGCGGGCTTCGGAGACATCACCATCCGCATGCACTATCTGCAGGGCTTCAAGCACTGCCCGGTCGTCATCAGCATCGGCGGCCAGTCCTACGTCGGCGAGCTCGAGGGGGCCTTCAACTTCGCCGGCGCCGGCCTCTTCCAGCTGGCCACCATCCCGCACGACCAGCTCAAGGCCATGGAGGACGGCTGGGTCGCCAAGACGCACTTCGACCCCGGCCCCAACGACTTCGGGACGAACTTCAAGGAGATGATGGACCCCTACGTCCGCTCCCGCGTCACGACCCGCGGCGGCCAGGTCTGGCCCGACACGACGCCCAAGTACTACACCCGCCTGTACCCATAACCGCTGGGCCCTCCGCCCCATTGACCGCGCTCAATGCCAGGCTTTAGCTTTGGTCATAAGACGATTCCGGGAAGCGGGGTATCATCATTCCAATGAAACTCACCCTCCCCCTCTTCGCCGCCCTGGCCTTGGCCCTCCCCGTCCGCGCCGCCGAGCACCCGCTCGTCGGCGACATGGGCCGCATGATGGACCTCTTCGACGGCGGCCGTAAGCCCATGCCGCGCATCGCCCCCCCCGGCGCCGCCGCCGCCGCGGTCCGCCGCGCCGCCCCCGTGGACGCCGCCCAGTGGGCCCCCGTCCCCGAAGCCGGCGCGGGCGCTCCCGCCGCCGCCCGGCCCGACGAGGCCGCCGACGCCTTCGCCAACCTCGAAGCCTGCACCGTCGTCGACGTGGTCTACATCCGCCAGCCCTCCCTGCCCGAGGCCGTCACGGCCCTGGCCCCCTGCCTCGAGGCGGTCTCGAAGCGCTACGGCGCCGCCGCCACCGCCGGCGCGGCCGACACGAAGGCCCTCGTCATCCGCATCCCCGTCGCGGCCTCCCAGACCGCGTTGGCCCGCGACCTCTCGGCCGCCATCGCCAAGCGCGGCGGCTCGCTGATCGGCTACCCCGCCCGGGTCTCCGCCGAGCTCGCGCCGGTGCAGCCCCAGGGCACCAGCGTCCTGCAGCCCATCCTCGAGCGCTGCGCCGGCCCCAAGATGCTCCCCCGCTCCGCGTCCGACTTCGTCCTCGTCTACGGCGACTGCCTGCGCTCCGCGAAGGGCCTGTCCATCGCCGCCGTCCGGGCCCACCCCACCGAGGAGAAGACGGTGCTCGTCCTCAGCAACGCCCGCTTCGAGACCTTGCTCGACATGTCCGGCATCGTCACCGTTCCCTCGGCCCCCGGCGTCGGCCGCTTCCGCATCGAAGCCCGCCGCGACGTGGCCGCGGGCCTGCCCCTGGGCGGATAAAGCCTAAGTTGTAGAATCCTTCCGTACCGGAGGGAGCCATGGAAATCATCGACAAGCTGCGGGACGCCGCCCGCGCCAAGCCGCGCCGCCTCGTCCTGCCCGAAGGCGACGACCTGCGCACCGTGAAGGCCGCCTCGTTCATGGCCCGTGAGCGCCTGGCGGTGCCCATCCTCCTCGGCGACGCCGACGCCATCCGCTCGCTCGCCGGCCGCGAGCAGGTGAGCCTGACGGGGGTCGAGGTCGTGGACCCCAAGACGGACTCCCGCCGCCCGCGCTTCGCCGGCCTCTACCACGAGCTGCGCAAGCACAAGGGCGTCGACGAGGCCGAGGCCGACCGCCTGATGGGCGACCCGCTCTTCTTCGGCACGATGATGCTCCACGTCGACGAGGTGGACGGCTTCCTCTCTGGCGCCGCGCACGCGACGGCCGACACCATCCGCCCGGCCCTGCAGGTCATCAAGCCCGCCCCGGGCGTCGCCGCCATCTCGAGCTTCTTCATCATGGTGATGCCGGACAAGCGCCTGGGCGACGGCGGGATCATCCTCATGGCCGACTGCGCCATCAACATCGACCCCGCCCCGCGCAAGCTGGCCCTCATCGGCATCTCGACGGCGCGGATGGCCAAGGCCCTGTGCGGCTTGGAGCCGCGCGTCGCGTTTTTGTCGTTCTCGACGATGGGCTCGGCCCAGCACGAGCTGGTGGACCGGGTGAAGGAGGCCGTCCGCATCGCCAAGGAGCGCGCGCCGGAGCTGGCCCTCGACGGCGAGATGCAGGCCGACGCCGCCCTCGTCCCGGAGATCGGCCAGCGCAAGGCGCCCAACAGCCGCGTCGCCGGACGCGCGAACGTGCTGGTGTTCCCGGACCTGCAGTCGGCCAACATCGGCTACAAGCTGGTGCAGCGGCTCGCAGGGGCCGAGGCCATCGGGCCCATCCTGCAGGGCTTCGCCAAGCCCGTCAACGACCTCTCGCGGGGCGCCTCGGTCGACGACATCGTGAACCTCGGCGCGGTGACCTGCCTGCAGGCCGACCCCAGCCTCCGCTAGAAGCGGAGGGGTCAGGCCCCTGGACTTCTAACGCCGGCGCGCCAGCGCCTTGACCGCCGCGGCCAGCTCCGCCGGGTCGACCGGCTTGGGCAGATACATCTGATAGCCCGCCATCAAGAGCTGCGTGCGGTCCTCCACCCGGGTCTGGGTAGTCAGCGCGGCGGCGGGGACGTCCCCCCCCTTCTCCGGGGAGCGCTCGCGCACCGCGCGGATGAAGGCGAAGCCGTCGGTCCCCGGCATGGCCAGGTCGCAGATGAGGACGTCGGGCACCGCGGCGTCGAGCGCCGCGAAGGCCGCCTCGGCCGAAGAGACGGCCGTCGCCTCCGCCCCCAGGCCGTTCAGAGCGCTCTCGAGCGCCGTCCGCGACTCGGATTCGTCGTCGACGACCAGGACCTTGAGGCCTTCCAGGCGCGGCAGCGACGCGTAGAGGATCTCGAGCGCGCCGGCGGGCATCGCCCCGGGGGCGGGGACGGGGCGCTTCGTCTCCGAAACGAGCGGCAGGCGGACCGAGAAGGTCGCGCCGGTGCCCGGGCCGGCGCTCTCCGCCTTGACCCTCCCGCCGTGGAGCTCGACGATGTGGCGCACGATGGCCAGCCCCAGGCCCAGCCCGCGGTGCTCGCGGGTCATCGCCTTCTCGGCCTGGGTGAAGAGGTCGAAGACGTGCGGCAGGAACTCGGCCGGGATGCCGACGCCGCTGTCGGTGATGGTCGCCTCGGCCCCGTCCTTGAGCTTGCGCAGGCGCACCATCACCTTGCCGCCGTCCGGGGTGAACTTCAGGGCGTTCGAGAGCAGGTTCCAGAACACCTGCTGCAGGCGCTCGGGATCCCCGCTGACGAGGACGGAGGGCAGGGTTCCGGAGTCGATGACGACGTTGTGGGCGGCGGCGGCCGGGCGCACGACGTCGATGGCCGCGCGCAGGATGGGGGCCAGGTCCACCGAGCGCTGGTCCACGCGCATGCGGCCGGTGAAGATCTTCGAGACGTCGAGGAGGTCCTCGATGATCTGCGACAAGAGGTGCATGTTGCGTTCGATGATGTCGAAGGCCTGGCCGAACTCGGGGCCGCCCGGCTCCTTGCGGCGCAGGAGGTAGGCCCAGCCGATCATCGCCGTCATCGGCGTGCGCAGCTCGTGGGAGAGCAGGGCCAGGAAGTCGTCTTTGGAGCGGCTGGCCTTCTCGGCCTCGGCTCGCAAGGAGCGCTCGCTGTCGAGCAGACGCTCGATCTCGTGCGTGGCGCGCGCGCTCTCGGTGATGTCGACCGCGACGCCGAGCACGCTCTCGACGCGGCCTTGGGCGTCGCGCTGGGGCGCGTAGCGGACCTCGAAGAACTGGCCGGCCTCCTCGAGCTGGGTCGAGAAAGCCTCCCCCCCCAGGGCCCGGCGCAGATGGTCCAGGATGGCGGGGTTGCGGGCATAGAGCTCGAAGGCCGACCGCCCGACGACCTCGCCGGGGCGCAGGCCCAGCGCCTTGAGGCCCCGCCCCTCGGAGAGGGTGAACACGCCGCGCTGGTCCACCTGGAAGAGGATGACCGGCGTGTCGGCGATGACCCGCAGCAGCCTCTCCTCGGCGCGCCGGAGGGCCTCCTCGTTCTTCTTGTAGACGGTCACCAGGCGGCACACGCCGATGATGCCGATGGTGCGGCCGTCGGGCGCCGGGAAAGGGGCCTTGTACGACTCGAAGACGTCTCCATTGGGCGACGTCTGCTCCTTGCGGACCGCCTTGCCGGTCGCGAGGACCTCCTCGTCCGAGGACCGGCACTGCTCCGCCAGCTCGGGCGGCAGGACGTCCTCGTCGCGGTGGCCCAGGACTTCCTCGCGGCTCCTGCCGAGGACCCGGCAGTAGGCCTCGTTGACGGCGAGGTTCCTCAGCGAGCGGTCCTTGAAGAAGACCAGGTCCGGCATCGCCTCGATGATGCCGGCGAAGCGCGCGGCGTGGGCGGCGACGAGCTCGGCCTCGGTGAGGGGGGCCGGGACGGGGGCGGGCGCGTCCGGCTTGGGCTTATGCTTCATCGGACGCTCCCGGAGCGGACGAAGAACGACGCGCAGCGGTGGTACTTGTCGAGGGGCTCGGCCGGCATGTCGAAGGAGGCCGCCAGCCGCGCGTCGAAGGCGAGCAGCTCGCCGATATGGTCGAGCTTCTCGTCCTCCCAGCCGCGCTTGGCCTTGACCTCGTTCTCGTACTCGCAGAAGGTCGAGAGCGGGTGGACGCCGCCGCGGCCGACGTGGAAGGCGAAGATGCGGTCGAGCGAGGGCTCGAGGAAGACGTTGCCGAGCTCGAGCTTGAACTTGTCCTTCTGGTACATGGAGATGATGGGGGCCGCGGTCACGCGGCGCACGACGGCGTCGCCGAGGTGCCGGCGCATGGCGGCCGCGATGGGGGCGTCGCCCTGGCGCCTCAGGAGGGCGGCCACCGAGGTCTTGTTGAAGCGGATGATGTCGTGGTGGCTCTCCTCCTGCAGGACCTCGACCAAGCGCTCGGAGCGGAACTCGGAGCGGTAGAGCACGCCGCCGCGGCGGAAGCCCGGCCCCTTGTACTGGAGGTAGACCGCCGTGCCGTCGCGCTTGTAGCGCAGGCGCAGGCTCGCCCCGACCTTGAAGAGGCGCATGTCGGGCGTGTCGAGGAACTGGTCGAAGAAGAAGGTCGCCTTCTCGTGCTTGACCTTGCGCCGCGACATGATGAACTCGCGCAGGTCGTGCATGTCCTCGGGGACGACGCGCCGCTTCGACTCGATCTCCACGAACCGGAAATCGCCGATGCGGAGTTTACGGAGGATGGTTTTCTGCGCGGCCTTCATCACCTGAATCTTATCACGTCAGAGGAGGCGAAAACGCGCGGGGTCGGCGAGCAGCAGCGCCGTGTCCTCCACGCCCTGGTCGAAGATGCGGCGGCATTCGTGCTTTTTGAAGAGGAAGATGGAGATGTCGAGCGGCTTGGAGGGGGTGAACTCGAAGACGCGGATGCCTTCGGGGGCGAGGCGGCCTTTGACGGCGGCGAGGCCGTTGGTGATCTGGGCCTGCATGAGGGCGTTGACCAACGTCGAGATGAAGGCGCGTGGGCGCAGGCGGGGGCCGGCGCCGGGCACCACGATGTTGACGAAGAGGAGGTCGAGCGCGCCGCGGTCCAAGAGGGGGGCCAGGTCTATGTAGGAGCTCGTGTGGCCGTCGACGAAGAGGCGTTCCGGCGTGCCGTTCCGGGCGGCGACGCGCCAGGGCGGGAAGACGAAAGGGACCGCCACCGAGCCCAGGATATGGTCCACGAGCGGTCCGTCCCAGGGTCCGCCGGGCTCCGGCGAATACTGGGCCTGGACGGTGCCGGCCCCGTTCAAGTCCACGGCCACCGCGTAGAACCAGCAGCGCTTGGCGGCGCGCGCCTTTTCCTCGGACAGCACGGTGCGCAGGTAGCGGCCCACGGACTCGAGGCACAGCAGGCTCGGCGGCACGAGGCGCGGCTTCCAGTCGAGGAAGGCCTCGCGCGGGACGTCCCGCCAGAGGTCCTTGAGCAAAGCCACGTCGCCCTGGAAGTACGCGGCGCCGTTGATGCTGCCGGCGCTCGTGCCCAGCACCTGGGAGAACCGGAGGCCGCGGCGCTCGAGCTCCCAGACCACCCCGCCCTGCCAGGCGCCGAGCGAGGCTCCGCCCGAGAGGATCAGCGCGGTCGGACGGCTGCCGAGCGGGGCCTGCGCTAGGGAAGGCGCCGTCGTCACCCCGCGATTATACCTTTCGCCGCCAGACGAGGCCCTTGAGCGCCCAAGCCAGCGCCGCCCCCGAGACGGCGGCGACCCCGAGCACGAGCCCGCCCCAATGCGAAGCGGCCGGCGCCGCCGGTTCCGGCTGGGCCGCAGCGCCCTGCGGCGCCGCCGCGGGAGGCGGCGCCGACGCCAACGCCGGCGGGAGGACGGGCCCCGACGCCGGCTGCGCGGGGACGCCCGACGCCTTGAGGGCCGCCGCGGCCCCGGCGGCGGAAGGATCCAGGCGCAGCGCCCAGCGCGCGGCCTCGCCGGCCTCCGCCCGCCGTCCCTGGCGCAGGCGCAGCCAGGCG
>SCTT01000177.1 GCA_004322435.1 bacterium | reverse complement strand
GGCGGTGGAAGGAGGGGCGCCTCCAGGCGGTCAGGGCCAGCGCGGCGGCGAGGGCGGTGTAAGCGGCGAAGTGGGGGACGATGAGGCGCCAGTCCGCCTGGCCCTGCCCGAAGCCGAGGCCCAGGGCGATGAGGAAGATGCTCCCGACGCCTCCTAGGCGGATGGCGCCCAGCCAGCGGGCGTTGCGGCGGCGCTCGCGGTCCAAGGCGCGCTCCAGGACGCCGGCGATCTTGTTGGAGGTCACCGGCAGCGGGTGAGCCCGTCCTTCTCGAGGAATTCCTTCGTGTTGCGCACGCCGCTGCCGACCATCGCGCCGATGTTCGTCGCCATCGCCCACTCGTTCTTGGCGGAGCCGGCCGTCGTCTCGGCCATGTCCTCGAAGTACTGGCGCACGTCGGAGGACTTGTCGCCCTTAAAGCGCATCCCGGAGGCGTCGGAGAAGTCGTTTAAATCGGCCCGCCCGGCTTTCACGTTCGCGGCCGCGTAGCGGTAGACGAGCACGCGGTCCACCGCGCCCATGGCGGCGACGTCGGCGGACTTGATGCCGACCAGCCCGCCTTCGGCCTCCGCGAGGACGCCGCGGCCCCGCATCAGGTACTCGACCTGGACTTCGTAGGCCTCGGCCTCGGAATCCTCGCGCATCTGGTTCTTGCGCGCGCCGTCCTGGCCGGCGTGGACGAGTTCGTGGAGAGTCTTGGCGCGGGAGTCGGGGGAGCGCAGGTCGATGGCGGGGGTCTTGATGGCGTCCAAGTCGCTGTCGTAGACGGCCGCCGAGCCGGGGATGTCCTTTTCGTCGACCTTCACGATGAAGAGGCAGCCCTGCTTCAAGGCGGGGATGACCTGGGACTCGAGGAGCTTGCGGGTCCAGGCGGGGACTTCCCTCTCTTTGACCGCCTCCTCGGCGATGGCCAGGGCCTTGGCGGCTTCGGCGGGGTCGCCGGCGACGGCCTTGGCGCCGGAGGCGGAGACCTCGCGGCCTTCGCCGACGGAGGGGACGTCGCCGGCCTTCGCGCGGCCGAGGGCCGTCTGAGCCGAGGCGGGGAGAGCGGACAAGAGGAGGACGGCGAGGATGCCCGGGCTCATACGCCAAGTATAAGCCGCGAGCGCGTCGGGTCAAGAGGGAACTTTAGTCCCCGACCTTCTTCTTGAAGGTCCGGCCGCGCCTCTGGAATGTCACGCCGTCGAGGTCTATGCCCACGACCTTGGCGCGCCCGACCTTCTCGCCGACCGCGGTCTCCCGTCCGTTGATGATGGCCTTCCGGGCCTGCCCCTCGACGGCCACGACGCCCTGCACGGCCAGCCGCTCGGGGCGCGGCTGGGGAGCGGGCGGGGGCGCGACGGGGACGGGCGCGGGTTCCGGCGGCGCCGGCTTGAGGCGTTCCCGGTCCGCCAGCGAGAGCATCGGGTCTCGTTCGATGAAAATTAATTCGTCGACCTCCGGCGGAGGGGCCGCCTTGATGGGCGGCGGCGGGGTCAGCGGGACGGGCTCGGCGCGCTCGACGACGGGGGGCGGCGGAGCGGGGTTTTCGGAGCGGATTTCGGCGTTCCACACCCGGTAATAGAGCGTGGGCGGCGCCGCCAGCGCAGATCGGAAGAGCGTCG